>CAYSIN010000034.1:273-27052 GCA_964431135.1 uncultured Bacteroidales bacterium | reverse complement strand
AGTTTTTTAACATAAAGTTATCAACTAATACGTGTTAATATTCGGAGTTAGGGTTCATTCTTTTGTTAGCGGTTTGGTATAAAAATCATGCAGGGTTCTTTTTTGCGGAAAAAAGAAAATGTAAATTTAAGTAATAAATGCAACTTTTTAAGGGACGACTACTTATAATCTTCTCTCAATTTGTCAATAAAACGGTGCATAAAATCTTTTATCAACCCGAATAATCGAGTTTTTTTTCCATTACTTTTGTACAAATTTTTTTAAATGGTTGAAACGTATTCCGAAGAATCTATCAAAACCCTTGACTGGCGTGAACATATTCGCAAACGTCCCGGCATGTACATTGGCAAACTAGGCGATGGAAGCCTGCGTGACGATGGTATTTATGTTCTTATTAAAGAAGTTATTGACAATGCTGTGGATGAATTTACCATGGGATATGGTAAAATAATAAATATAGAACTGCGAGAACAGGAAGTTTGCATACGCGATTTTGGTAGAGGTATTCCGTTGGGTAAATTGCTTGATGTGGCTTCTAAAATGAATACGGGTGCCAAATACGATTCTAAAGTGTTCAAAAAAACAGTGGGATTGAACGGAGTAGGTATTAAAGCGGTTAACGCCTTATCCAGCAAATTCACTATTCGGTCTTATCGCGAAAAACAATGCAAACAACTTATTTTTGAAAAAGGTATTTTAATGGATGAATCCTTAAAATCAAGTCGCGAACCGCAAGGCACAGAAGTTATTTTTGTTCCGGACGATGAACTTTTTGGCACCTTTCATTTCAATTCTGATTACATGGAAGCATTAATTAAAAATTATGTTTTCCTGAACTTAGGTTTAACCATAAAATTTAACGGTCAATCTTTCTTTTCCAAAGACGGCTTGTCCGATTTGCTTACTGAAAATCTAAATACCGAAGCACTTTATCCTATCATTCATTTATGTGGCAATGATATTGAAGTAGCCTTTACGCATGGCGACAGTTACATCGACGAATATTTTACCTTTGTTAATGGACAGCATACAACGCAAGGCGGTACACACTTGGTTGCCTTTAAGGAAGCACTTACCAAAACTATCCGCGAGTTTTACAAAAAAGATTTTGACTCGGCAGATATAAAAACATCTTTGATTGCAGCACTAAGCATTCGCATAGAAGAACCCGTATTTGAATCACAAACCAAAACCAAACTTGGCTCAAAAGATGTTGGTCCCGATGGTCCCAGTGTTCGCAACTTTATTGGCGATTTTATTAAAGAACAGTTGGACAATTATCTTCATAAAAATCCTTCCACTGCCGACGTTTTATTACAAAAAATCCTTAATTCGGAAAAAGAACGAAAAGCCATTTCTGTCGTTCAAAAGAAAGCTCGTGAAACAGCCAAAAAAGCCAGTTTGCACAATAAAAAACTACGTGATTGTCGTATTCATTATAATTCAAACCATGAGCAAAATCTTGATTCTACGCTTTTCATCACCGAAGGCGATTCGGCAAGTGGTTCCATTACAAAAGCACGTGATGCCAATACTCAAGCCGTATTCAGTTTGCGTGGAAAACCAGAAAACACATTCGGCAAACCACAACGGATAATATACGAGAACGAAGAATTAAATCTGCTGATTGCCGCATTAAACATTGAAGAAGGTATTGACAACCTGCGATACAACAATGTTATTATTGCTTCTGATGCCGATGTAGATGGCATGCACATTCGATTACTGCTTATGACTTTCTTTTTACAATATTATCCAGACCTCATCAAAAACGGTCATTTGTATATTCTTCAAACACCGCTGTTTCGTGTCCGAAATAAACAAAAAACCATTTACTGTTACAGCGAAAATGAAAAAGAAAAAGCCATTCGTGAATTAGGCAAAGCAGTTGAAATAACACGTTTTAAAGGACTTGGCGAAATATCACCCGACGAGTTTAAACGCTTTATTGGTAAAGATATCCGCCTTGAACCTGTAAAACTCAGTAAAAACGATACCATACATCAATTGCTTACGTTTTATATGGGAAGCAATACGCCTGAACGACAGGACTTTATTATTAACAATTTACAACTGGTAGAAGATTAGTGTTATGTCTGACGATTTATTAAACGATGATATTATTGAAACGCCGTTAGAACCTGATTCTATTCCAACAAGTCAGCGTTTGCTAATTTCTGAGACAAAACTTTCGGGCATGTACAGGAATTGGTGGGTAAATTATGCTTCGTATGTTATTTTGGAGCGTGCTGTTCCGCATCTCGACGATGGATTAAAACCCGTACAGCGTAGAATACTGCATGCCATGAAACGTTTGGATGATGGAAGATACAATAAAGTTGCCAATATTATTGGATATACTATGCAATATCATCCTCACGGTGATGCAAGCATTGGTGATGCTTTGGTACAACTGGGACAAAAAGATTTGCTGATAGACACACAAGGAAACTGGGGAAATATATATACAGGCGACAGTGCTGCTGCACCACGATACATCGAAGCACGTCTGTCAAAGTTTGCCAATACTGTTGTTTTTAACCCAAAACTTACCGAATGGAAACCTTCGTACGACGGACGTAATCAGGAACCTGTTACTCTGCCTGTAAAATTTCCATTATTGCTGGCACAAGGAGTGGAAGGCATTGCCGTAGGTTTAGCGTCCAAAATAATGCCTCATAATTTCAATGAACTAATAGATGCTTCTATTGCATACCTGAAGGGCGAAGAATTTGAACTTTATCCCGATTTTCCTACGGGTGGCTATGTTGATGTTTCACGATACAACGATGGGCTTAAAGGAAGTACTATTAAGGTTAGAGCCAAAATTAAACAACTGGACAACAAAACACTGGTCATTAATGATTTACCGTATGGTGTAACTACCGACAAATTGATTGATTCCATTATAAAAGCCAATGACAAGGGCAAAATAAAAATAAAAAAAATAGACGACAATACTTCCGATGTCGTTGAAATAATCATACAGTTGGCGCCAGGTGTATCACCCGATATTACTATTGATGCACTGTATGCCTTTACACAATGCGAAATATCTCTCAATCCCAATGCCTGTGTTATATCTGACGGTAAGCCCTTGTTTATTGGCGTTAAGGATATTTTAAAAAGAAGTTCCGACCGTACGCTTCAATGGTTGAAAAAGGAACTGGAAATTCAACTCAACGAACTTCAAAACGATTGGCATTTCTCTACTTTAGAAAAAATATTTATTGAAAAGAAGATTTATCGCGAAATTGAAGAATGTGAAACCTGGGGAAGTGTGATAGAAACAGTTGAACGTTCATTAAAACCTTTTGAACCCAAACTATTAAAACCCATATCCAACGAAGATATTGTCAAATTGCTTGAACTGCATATTAAACGTATTTCAAAATACAATTCGTTGGAAGCCGACAAACACATACAACAAATAGAATCGGACATGGAAGAAGTCAAAAATCATTTGCAAAATATTGTTCCATACACCATCAACTATTTCAAATATATTAAAAAAACCTTTGGTAAAGGCAAAGAACGAAAAACCGAAATACGAAATTTCGAAAACATTGAGGTTACACGTGTTGCTATTGCCAATGCCAAATTGTATGTCAATCGTGAAGAAGGTTTTGTAGGAACAGGATTGAAGAAAGATGAATATGTATGCGATTGTTCGGGCCTGGATGATATTATTATCTTCCTCAGTAACGGAACATATAAGGTTATCAAAGTCAGTGATAAGACATTTGTAGGAAAAAACATTATTTACGTTTCATTGTTTCAAAAAAACGATAAAAGAACGACTTATCATGTACTTTATCGTGATGGCAAAACAGGACCCGTATATATTAAGCGGTTTCAAGTTATTGGTATTACACGCGACAAGGAATATAATATATCACAAGGAAAAGAAGACAGTAAAATCCTTTGGTTTACAGCAAACAGAAGCAACGAAGCCGAAGTGTTGCGTATTATATTAAAGCCAAAACCCAAATTGAGAAAACTGGTGCTTGATGTTAATTTTGCTGACTATGCTGTAAAAGGCAGAAATGCACACGGCAATATGATTACACGACACGAAATACATAAAATTCAATTGAAAGAAAAAATAATGCAGGAAGATACCGGCATAAATTTTTATTATGATGAACAGGTAAAACGATTAAATATTACGGGAACAGGCACGTTTTTGGGCAATTTCTCACCCAACGATGCCATCTTCACTTTAACGCAGTCGGGATATTACAAAACATACCCACCCGATGTCAACGTTCATTTTGAAGATGATTTGATACATATTGAGAAATTCAATCATAATGCTGTTATTACGGTGGTCTATTTTGATGGGGAAAGCGGTTTTTATTACATTAAGCGTTTTAAACCCGAACGAAATGAAAAATTAGTTAAAATCATAAATGAACACCCAAAAACAAAACTGATAGATTTTAGTATTCAACCATATCCACGATTACGTATCGATTTTGGAGGCAAATACAAGAAACATCCTGAAGAAATGATTGATGTAGAAAATTTTATCAGTATCAAAAACGATAAAGCCATTGGAAAACGTCTTACCTCGATGGATGTTGCTAAATTAAGTTGGATGGAGCCATTGAAACAGGAAAATGAAACAACTGTTCCTACAGAAAATAAAACATTAAATAATAACCAAGTCCATACAAATAAAAATGATATAAAAAATCAATTTGTAGAAGAGATGGATGATTCGGCACAACAAATGAAACTTGACTTTTAATTGTCCGTTATGAAAATTTTCCTAATTGGATTTATGGGTTGTGGCAAATCTACGTTGGGAAAGCAATTAGCATTAAATATGCATAAGCCTTTTATAGATATTGACATAGAAATTGAACAGGCGGAAGGCAAATCCATTGCCGACATATTTCAATGGGATGGGGAAAAAAGATTTCGTACTGCTGAACATTGTATATTAATAGATATTATTAATAAATATACAGATGCAGTAATTGCTACGGGAGGCGGTACTCCTTGTTTTAATGACAACATGGAGTTAATGTACTTTCACGGGTTGACGGTATATTTGAAACTAAGTCCTCAGCACTTATTGCAACGGATTATTAATTCAAATAAAATTAGACCTTTAATGAATACTAAGGAAAAAGAGAAAAAACTAAATTGGGTTACTCAACTGCTTGCATTGCGTGAACCCTATTACAACAAAGCCCATATCACCGTCGATGCCTTAAATTTAAAAGCCGAAACGCTCCTCCACTATATTTCATATTTCAACGATTTTAATACAAATAATTCTTATCAAGACCATTTATGAAAATGTAAATTCAAGTAATAAATTACTCACCCCCTTTAGCCCCCTCTCTATGTAATAGAGAGAGGGGAATTAAAGGGGTGAGTTTATACCAACTTGCTAACAAGTTCATTAAAACCATTCGCTTCGCTTTTGTTTTAAAACTGTTAGTCTGTCGGCATTAACCAAAACACGCAAATCCTGACAATCTCGTCAATTATGACGAGACGGGATTAGCGGTTTAGTGTAAGCATAAGGTTGTAATAAGGGCGTATCGTCATTATTAACAAGATGATATCTCTTCGTTACTTCCAAAAAAGTCATTTACTTTTTTATGGTACAGTTAATGATATTTTTTCTAAGGTCAATAAGAGACTATATGATTTTTTTAGGTATATATTTTTATTTAATAATCATGAAAGATTATTGTTAGAGGGAAAAAGAAAAGTACAAGAATGTGAAAAATCAAAAAAAGATTTTTTATGAAACAAAATACTAAATCTAAAATTTTCCTGGAATAATTTTAGTAGCAGCGGGATTAATGCACAAAATCGGAAATTTCATATTAAACTTCGTAGATTTTAAAATGAATTTTTTAAAATCGTAAGACATGATAAAAATCATATCGGCATTTATTTCCTTGGCAAAATCGTAAACAGCATCGTTATATTTATCTTCACGCTTACTCGTTCTAACACCATAAATAACTTCCTTATCATCCAGAATTTTTTTAATGAAAAACATATTTTTTTTCATCTTTTCATTTTTGGCATTGCTTTCGATATAAGGTTTAAAAATATTGATATTACAATTAAAATATTTGGAAAGCAATACTGCCCAATTTAGTTGAACTCGTGCATCTTCATTATAATCAAAAGGCACGATAATATCATTAATTTTATTGCTACGTGGATGGTCTTGTACTAATAAAAACGGAATGGTTGAACCCGTAATTGTTTTAAATGCTCTTTTAGCATTATGCAAGCCCATTATTATCATGAGTGCATTAATTTCAATGGAAGTTGATTTGATATTTTTAAAAATATCTCCTTTTTTGACAATAGGAATTGATTTAACATTATGTTTTTCGTACATCTTCTTACTCCAGTCTTCTATGCGAGCCAATGCCTGTGCATATTCATCGTCTTTGCTTATAATATGCAACAACACAATTTCACGTTCCATATATTTTGAAATAATTAAAGCGTGCTCAAAAGCAAACTCAGCACCTTCGGTAAAGTCAACCGGAATTATTACAGACTTTGATGGTATCTCCATACATTTATATATTTGGTAATTATTGGCAAATATAACCGTTATTTTTTAATTAAGACGAAAAAAAAATAAAAATGTTGCCTGTCGCGTTTAAATTTTATGTTTTTTTTTGATTTATTCATACTTTTGTCTTTCAAAAATTTTTATGAAACGCTTGCTTCAAATCTGTTTTTTATGTTTTATTTCGTTTGATGAAGTACTGGCACAATTTACTCCCGATACCAGCGAATCTTTTTTGAATGTTTCTCACCCAAAAAATCAACGTTGCTTCGATATACAATCCGATTTTTTTCTACGGAATAATGAGTATTTTAACAATCTATATGATGGTATGACATGGATAGGTGTTAATCTAAATCCTTCTTTATCATACTCTTTCAATGTGTCTCTTCACATAAATATTGGTTGGTACGGGAGATTTTATGATGGCAGAAATGAACCACATGTCAACTCTGTCTTTTATAAACTACGTTATAATATTTCACCTTCATTGACACTTGTAATGGGTTATATCGACGGTTATGATAAACATCAATTAATAGAGCCTTTGATTAGTACAGATTATTTTTATCTGCAACCACCCGAAAAGGGATTACAGTTTCTTTTAAAAAATAAAATTATTTCCAGTGATTTGTGGATAAATTGGGAGAGATTTATCTTACCGCAAGATAATTTCAAAGAGGAATTTGTTTTGGGTAATAGTACTCAACTTCATGTATTGGACAAAAACAATACTGGCTTGGATATACCGTTTAACTTTACAGCAAAGCACAAAGGTGGACAACAAACAACCAGTTCACAATTAATGCAAACCTATTTGAATGGTGCCATTGGATTGAATATTCATAAAATTTTTCCTTCAAAAAACCAATGGGGTATTATGAGTTATTATGTTCAGTATTTCGACAATTCCCCTACACATATAAAGCAATACATTGCAGGATACGGTGTTTATAGTAACCTTTATTTTAAATCCCTCTTGTTTGATATTTATGGTGGATACTGGTACGGAGAATATTATTTTTCACCTATAGGTGAACCGTTGTTTCAATCGCTGTCACAAAAGTATGTAATTTACGAAGAACCGATTAAACAAGTGTTTTTATTCAAAGCACAATATAAAAAATCATTAAGTCAGCACATTCCGCTTTTTGTAAGATTTGAAGCCTATTACGATTATAAACGAAACTATTTTGATTATTCTTATAGTTTGCTTATCAATATAAATGGACGTTTTAAATGTATGGATTTGCCCATGACGCCATAAAATCACATTCGAATAACGGCGTTTACTTCTTTTTCAAAAGCCTTCATCAGTTTATCCATAATAGCATTGATTTCATCATCGGTCAATGTCTTTTCGGAAGATTGTAAAATGAAACTCATGGCATACGATTTTTTACCCTTATCTACATGCTCTCCTTCGTAAACATCAAATAAGTTAACGTCTTTTAAAAATTCTGGACAATAGTGATAAGCAATCTTGGATAATTGTTCATAAGTAACTTTTTTATCAATCATCAATGCAAGGTCTCTACGTACAAAAGGGAATTTTGGTAGTTCAGTAATTTCATGTTGCTGATGAGATGCCAATTTTAATAAATTTTCCCATTGGAATGCTGCATAAAATACATCCTGTTTGATATCAAATTTATGAGTAACCGATGTCCGAAGTTTTCCAAATGATACCAACGGCGTATTATAATTAAAGTAGTACAAACCATAAGAAAATATTTCAGGTTCGGGCGATGAAGCACTGGTTACGGCAATATTCATGCGTTGTAAAATTTGTTCAACCCATTTTTTTAAATTGAAAAAATCAACCACAGGAGTCTTTACGTTCCACGATTGCGGTTCTTTATTGCCCGTTATATATATTGCAAGCATTGTTTCTTCTAAGTAATCTTTTACTTCGCTGTTTTTTGAAGGAGTGGGCAACAGATAACATTTTCCAAATTCATAAAAATAGATATCGCTTAATTGCCTGTGGAGATTATGGGCAATCGATTCCAGACCTGAAAATAATAATGTCTGTCTCATGACTGCCAAATCTTGACTTATAGGATTAAGTATCGATACATTATTTTCAAGTGAATAAACGGCATTGTTTTCATAATAACTTTTTTTTGTCAACGAATTGGTCATTATTTCATAAAAACCGTTATAGGCAAGCATATCGGCAATTGTATTATACCATTTTCCCTTATACTCTCCGTTGGAATAGTTCAAATTTGATTTTACTTTGGATGAAATTTCAACTTCATTAAATCCGTATATTCTCAATAAATCTTCAACTACATCGATAGGGCGTGTAACATCAACTCTATAAGAAGGAATATCGAGCAATAAACTTTTTTCCTTTTCGGCAACAATTTTTATTTCGAGAGAGCGTAAGATGTCTTTAATGGTTTCGCGTGGAATTATTTTACCAACAATATCTTCTACAAAAGAATATTCCAATTCTACCGTTACATCATAGATTGGTTTTGGATAAATATCTATAATATCCGTAACAACCCTGCCACCGGCTAATTCCACAATCAACATGGCTGCACGCTTAAGTGCATACAATGTAATGTTGGGGTCTGTACCACGTTCAAAACGAAACGAACTTTCGGTAGCCAATCCATGACGCCGAGCCGATTTGCGAATATATATCGGATTGAAACAGGCACTTTCTATAAAAACATCGGTGGTTTTTTCGGTAATACCACTTTTTAAACCACCAAATATCCCTGCCATACACATAGGTTCTGTTTCGTTGCATATCATCAGGTCATCCGCAGTAAGTTTACGTTCAACACCATCCAGTGTAACAAAGGGAGTACCTTCTTGAAGTGTTTTTACAATAACTTTTTTCCCATCTATAGCATCTACATCAAAGGCATGTAATGGCTGTCCTATTTCATACATTACAAAATTGGTAATATCTACCAGATTATTGATAGCACGCATGCCTATTGCTTTTAAATAATTTTGAAGCCATTCGGGAGAAGGCTTTACCTCAATACCGGAAATAACCAACCCGCTGTATCGTGGACATGCTTCCTGATTTTCTACCGATACATTAAAATTAATAGGATGATGGATATTTTTAATATCATCTACCGAAGGTTTTTCCATTACTACCGGCGAACGATGTTGCAAATAGGCAGCCAAATCGCGTGCTACACCTATATGCGATGCGGCATCTATACGATTGGGTGTTAATCCTACTTCAAAAACAATATCTTCATATACATTATATACTTCAGAAAGAGGGGTACCCGGTTTAAGTTCTTTGTCGAGAACAAGAATGCCATCGTGAGAAGTACCTAAACCAATTTCGTCTTCGGCACATATCATTCCCTGAGATTTTATGCCTCGTATAGTGGCTTCCTTTATTGGAAATGATTCATTATCTTTGTGTATAACCGTTCCCACCGTAGCAACTGCGACTTTCTGTCCGGTGGCTACGTTAGGTGCACCACAAACTATATTTAATATTTCGTTATTGCCTATTTCTACTTTTGTAAGCGAAAGTTTATCTGCATGGGGATGCTTAACACAATCTTTAACCAAACCTACTACTATCCCTTTCAAACCACCTTTAATGTTTTCATACGTCTCTATGGCTTCTACTTCAAGCCCGATATTGGTCAATATTTCTGCAATTCGCTGAGGGGCTAAATCTGTCTTTATATATTTACCAAGCCAATTATATGATATTTTCATCTTAAAAAATTATTTGCAAATGTATAATAAAATGTGAAAATTATAAAATGTGAAAATTATAAAATGTGGAAATGTGGAAATGTGGAAATGTGAAAATGTGGAAATATGAAAATGTGAAAATGTGTTGATGAATAGTGAATTTTTTTAATACTTGATTTTTTCTATTTGAAATTTGATATTTGATATTTTAATTTTGATATAATCTCCATTTTTTTTGAATGCATATCGGTATGAAACGAAACCTGTTAACGGTTCGGTATTAAGTATCAAATTCTAATACCTTGTTACACAAGATATCTATATCCTTTTTATTGTTAAAAATGTTTACCGATGCACGTATATAGTTATTTCGCAGCGAAACAATCACGTTATTTTTTTCAAGATATGCTATCAGTTCCTTGTTCTTACCATTTTCTAATGAAAAAGAAACAATGGCAGAGCGTTCATTTTCGGTATTATGAGGACTGATAATATTTACATGAAGTAACGTTAATTGCGAGATAAGGTAATCGGTCATTTGAAATAGATGATGACGCAGTTCTTCCCATCCAAACGATTCAAGAAAATCAAGAGCAGTGCCCAAACCCAATCGTGCTTTTAAATTTGAACTTCCAAAATCATACTGTCGGGCAGAATTCCATATAGAGAAAGATTTGTTTTTTGCCGTATGAATAAAGTCATTTTCTTGAGAAACATCTACCGATAACCATCCTGCTATAGGCGAAGGATATTTATTTCTAAATTCCTTAGTTGTAATAAACAATGTACCAATGTGTCCACAAAATCCCCATTTATGTATGGAGCATGTCAATACATCTATATTCATTTGATGTATATCCAGTGGGAAAAATGGAAATGCTTGTGTAGCATTAACTATGAAAAGAATATTCCGTTTTTTTAACTCACTGCCCAATTTTTCCAAATTCTGACGGAATCCCGTGCAATACTGCACATACGATGTTACTACCGCAAGAGTTTGAGCATTGCATAAAGATAAAATGGATGATACAGGAAAACGATAATTCTCTGATTTAGCATACCTCATCTCAATACCCAAATATTCAAATGGAACAGAATTGGACGGAAATTCATCGTCGGTACTCACCATATTAAATGTGGTATGTTTTTGTTTAAATGCTAACCCTACCAACGACATTGCCATGGAATTGCTTTCTGCAAAAGCAATATCGTCGGCATCACCATGAACCATTCCCGCTATTTTTTCATATATTTTCAACAGGGAAGTGGCATCATCGTTAAAAAAAATATCGCCGTGTTCGGTAAGCGATTTATAGCCATTCGTTATTTTTTCATACACGGGTATAGGCATTGGACTCATACCTGCACTTTGAAAGTAGCAGTATTTCTGTGTAACTGGGAAATAACTACGAATTTTATCTATATCCATCCTATTTTTTTGCAAACTTACAAAAAGTTGAATTATGGAATAAAATTATTTTTTAATCCGTATTATTAAAACAACATTTACTGTCCTTCATGTATTAATCTTTCAATTTATTGTAACACTCGCGACAAAGAGGTTCGTATTCGTCGGTTTCACCAAGAAGAACCAATTTGTTGCTTTGAATTTTTCGATGCGAATAATGAGCAAGATTTCCACAAATCATGCAAATAGCATGTGCTTTGGTTACATATTCGGCAATAGCCATTAATGCGGGCATGGGTCCAAATGGTTTTCCCAAAAAATCCATGTCCAAACCAGCAACAATGACACGAATGCCACGATTAGCCAATTGATTGCAAACATCGATTAATGTTTCATCAAAAAACTGTGCTTCGTCGATGCCTACTATATCTACATCATTGCTTACCATTAATAAAATATTCAAGGCTGTTTCTACCGATGTAGAAAGAATGGCTTTTTCGTCATGCGATACCACTTCCGTTTCAGAATACCTTACATCTATCTGTGGTTTGAATATTTCTATTTTTTGCTTGGCAATACGTGCACGATTCAGCCGACGAAGCAACTCCTCCGTTTTTCCCGAAAACATGGAGCCGCAAATAACTTCTATCCAGCCTCTTTTGATGGTTTCATTATTTTTTTTCTCTAAAAACATATACAATGATATAACCTATTTTACAATTTTGTAACTTTACAAAGTTAATTCATAATTTTTTTTCTTTAAAAATAAATTTGAAAAATGGAAAATAACAATCAGTGGTACAGTTTATTAGCAAAAATTGAAGATTGTGTACAGGATGCCAAGTACATCAACGAAACGGGTAAAAGTATCCCGATGATTGAAATTGATTTGGCAATGGAAAAATTGAACATTATTTACAATACGTTGTTTGAACTCAAAATTACAACGTTTGCCAATGAAGAAACAGGCTTTTTAAGCAAAAGTACATCCGTAATTTCCGAAGCAATCAATAAAACGGGATTAAACAACAACGAAAAATTTCAAGCAATCTTTTCACCGATAGGAAATAGTAATGAAACTTTCAGCATGAAACCTGCTGAAAAAGAAACTACGACGGTACAGGAAAATTCATCCGAAGTAAACAATATACCAATACCTGAACCTGAAGAGAAAAAATTGGATTCTGATGCTGCTATTACAGATAAGCAACCAGAAAATATAAGTGCTAAACCTATGGAACCATCTGCCAGCATTTACGATATAACCTCTATTTTTATGCGAAAGGATGTTAGTGCCTTAAAGCAAATGAAACCCGTTACAGACTTGGTACATGCCATCAGCATTAACGATAAAATCATGTTTATTCGAGAATTATTTGGCAATAACGTGGACGAATACAATGCAATGGTACACCAATTAAATAATTGCTCTACGTTTGATGAAGCATGCACTATTATTGAAAAAAAATTCGGTAATAATTTTGAAAGCGATACCATGCAATCGTTGTTGGAATTGATGTATAGAAGATTTTTAAAGTAATTTTTTAACGATGCGACATTTATTGCCTGTCATACTCTTATTTAGTTGTACATTCTTAGGTGCCCAAGACAAGGAATATGCCTATCGTATCATCAGCGATTTGGCTTCACCCAAATATTGCGGACGTGGCTATACACATCACGGGAATAATAAAAGCGCACAATACATAGTTACTGCTTTAAAAAATATTCAGGTTCCCAACATTCAAATTCAGAAATTTGATATTCCTGTCTCCGTAATTAAATCGGTATCATCTATTAAGTTTGATACAATTTCTGCTATGCCGGGTTACGAAGTAATGATTCATTCAGGAAGTTGTTCTATCAAAGGTACATTTCCCATTGTTAAAGTTACTGTCAATAACCTGTCAACTCTCTTTATGCCCAACAATGGAAATTCGTTTATTATGCTCGATACTTCCATCACTGAAAATACAAAATACAGTTCCGATGTTCAATTGCTTATTCAAAAAAATCCTATCAATGCTAAAGGATATATTTTGATAAAGGAAAAACCAATCATGCAACAAATACAATCGGAAACCAATTCATGGGTAATTTTGGAAACCACTATGAAGTTCATGGAAGCAAAAAACATTACCTTAACTATCAAATCAAAACATTACGATGCCTATAAAACTCAAAATATTATTGCTACCATACCCGGTGAAATAGATACAGTTATTGCTTTTTCGGCTCACTACGACCATTTGGGAGAACTTGGTTCCTGTTATTTTCCCGGAGCCAACGATAATGCAAGTGGCGATGCTATGGTTCTCGATATAGCACGGGAATTATCAACTACAAAACCACATTACACGCTTGCATTTTTATTTTTTACAGGTGAAGAATTAGGATTGCTCGGTTCCTATTATTTTGTCAACAATCCAACATTTTCACTTAAAAAAATAAAGTTGCTTGTCAATCTTGATGTCATTGGAAGTGGTGAAGACGGCATTGCTGTAGTTAATGGTTCTGTATTTACAGATATTTCTGATAAATTGGATAGTCTTAATAATAAAATGAAACTGGTATCCAGCATTCAAAAACGTGGTAAAGCCTTTAACAGCGACCATGCCCCTTTTTCAGAAAAAGGGGTAAAAGCAATTTTTATTTACGCCAAAGGAAAAACAGGTCCGTATCATCACCCCGACGATTTGCCCAACAAGTTGAGTATGGCAAAATATAATGAAATAGTAAAATTAATTTTAAACCTTATTAAATAAATAGTATATGTTAAAAAAAATAAATTGGATGTGGGCAATGTTACTTGTATCGTTAACAATAAATGCCCAAAATGAGGGAAATCGCCTACTTCGTTTTCCGACTGTTTATGGCAATCAACTTGTTTTTTCGTTTGCTGGTGATTTATATACCGTATCAACCGATGGAGGCATTGCCCGAAAACTTACATCAGCCAAAGGGTATGAAATGTTTCCACATTTTTCACCCGACGGCAAAATGATTGCTTTTACCGGGCAATACGATGGCAATACAGAGGTATATGTTATACCTTCCAACGGTGGCGACCCGAAGCGATTGACTTATACATCAACATTAAATAGAGACGATATTGCAGACCGCATGGGACCGAACAATATTGTTACTTCGTGGGCACCCGATGGTAAACATGTTATTTACCGCTCACGCAAAGCATCATGGAATGATTTTGTGGGTCAATTATATTCTGTTCCCATTGATGGTGGACTGTCTGAACAACTTCCACTATCAAGCGGTGGATTTAATTCATTTTCAACCGACGGAAAAAAGTTGGCTTTTAACCGTGTGATGCGTGAATTTAGAACGTGGAAATATTACAAGGGCGGTATGGCTGACGATATCCGCATTTTCAATACCGAAACAAAAAATATTGAAAATATAACGAATAATCCATCACAAGATATATTTCCGATGTGGTGGAAAAATGAAATTTATTTTTTAAGTGACCGTGACCGTGTTATGAATCTTTTTGCATACCATACCGATACAAAACAATTTCGTAAAGTTACCGACTTTACCGATTATGATATTAAATTCCCTTCGCTGGGTGATGGAAAAATTGTTTTCGAAAAAGGCGGTTACCTTTATATTTTCGATATAGCAACCCAACAATCTAAAAAAATAACCATCTTTATTAATAATGATAAACTATTTGCCCGTCAAAAATGGGTGGATGCCACTAAATATATTCATTCTTATACTATTGCTCCAGATGGCAGTCGCTTGTTATTTTCTGCACGCGGTGATGTATGGATGGTTCCTGTAAAACCCGGTATCACGTATAATTTAACTCATACTTCGGGCACTCACGAACGCGAATCGTGCTTTTCGCCCAATGGTAAATATATTGCCTACTTATCCGATGCTACTGGAGAATATGAAGTATATATAAAAGAAGCATTCACCGATAAGCCTCCCATTCAACTTACACAGGGGAGCAATGTTTATATTTTCAATTTGCTATGGGCGCCCGATAGTAAAAAAATATTATTCAACGATAAAAAATTTAACTTGAAAATGATAGATGTGGATACCAAACAGGTTACGCTGGTTTATCAAAGTAAAACATGGGAAATAACCGATTTTTCATGGTCGCCCGATAGCAAATGGATAGCCTTTACCGATAGAACTTTGCAAAACACCATGGCGCAATTGTTTTTGTATAATATTCAAAATAAAATAATATCATCGATAACCAATTCGTGGTATAACAGTTACAATCCAACATTCAGTATGGATGGCAAATATTTGTTTTTTGTTTCGGATAGAGATTTTAATCCTACTTATAGCCAAACCGAATGGAATCATTCCTATTCCAATATGTCAAAGATATATTTCGTTACCTTACAAAAAGAAACAATTAACCCACTGGCACCTACCGATAAACCGATTAATTTAGCCGATACCGTATCTAAAAATAAAAATATAAAAAATAATATTACGGTAAAAATTGATTTTGATAATATCAGTAATCGTATCGTTGCACTTCCTATATCAGCAGGCAATTATTGGAACTTAACTATTGTAGATAACGATATATATTATGCGTTTCATCTTCAAGGTTCTAAAAAAACAGAATTGAAAACGTTCAGTTTTACCGATTTAAAAGAGAAAACACTGGGCGAATACGGTGATTTTCAAATTTCAGCCGATTTAAAACATATAGCCCTCAAAAAGGATAATAACTATTATGTGATTGATTTGCCTAAACAGGAAATTAAACTCAACGAACCCGTATCTATTAAGGATATGAAAATGCTGGTAGATGTAAAAATGGAATGGATGCAAATATACAGCGAAGCATGGCGTCAAATGCGTGACTTTTTTTATGACCCCAATATGCACGGCTTGGATTGGAAAAAAATGTATGAAAAATATAAACCGCTTGCCGAAGCATGTTGCCACCGTAATGATTTGACGTATGTTATTGGTGAATTAATCAGTGAACTTAATATTGGTCATGCGTATGTTGGCGGTGGCGACCAAGACAATCCGGAACGTATAAAACTGGGCTTACTCGGTGCTAAACTGTCAAAACATACTTCTGGATATTTTAAAATCGATAAAATTTTGCAAGGTGAAAACTGGAATAGTGCGTTACGTTCGCCTTTAACAGATGTCGGCATCAATGTTAAAGAAGGTGATTATATTATTGCTGTCAACAATATCGATGTAAAAAATTATAGTGATATATATGAATTGCTCGAAAATAAAGCCAATACACCGATTGAACTGACTGTTTCTATACAGCCAAACGAAACAGCCGTGCGAAAAGTAATTGTGACTCCCATAGATGATGAAAATCCACTATATTATTACAATTGGGTTCAGGAAAATATTAAAAAAGTAACTGAAGCCACCAACGGCGAAGTAGGTTATGTACATATACCCGATATGGGTGTTGAAGGACTTAATGAATTTGTAAAATACTTTTATCCTCAACTTCAAAAAAAAGCATTAATTGTTGATGACCGTGGCAATGGAGGCGGTAATGTTTCGCCCATGATTGCTGAACGTTTAAAACGTGAACTGGCATTTATGGAAATAGCCCGCAATCAAACAGAAGGTGAAACTACACCCAGTCAAATGATAGTAGGACCTAAAGTATTGCTGATTAATCAATATTCAGCATCTGATGGCGATTTATTCCCTTATCAGTTCAAAAAATATAATATTGGAAAAGTTATTGGTGTACGTTCATGGGGAGGAGTAGTGGGTATTCGCGGAACGTTGCCCTTTGTAGATAATGGTTTTTTAATGAAACCTGAATTTGCTCACTATGCTAACGACGGTAAATCATGGATAATCGAAGGATATGGTGTTGACCCCGATATTGAAGTGGACAATGACCCTTATAAGGAATATATGAACGAAGATACGCAACTGAATAAAGCCATTGAAGTTATTTTAGATGAATTGAAGAAAAACCCTGTTGAAAAAGCACCCGCACCACCATTTCCAGATAAAAGTAAATAATGGCTTCTAAAAAATCTTTTTTTAGTATTTTTTATCTTATCAAACTTCAATAATAGTTCGTTGAGACAAGTTGTAAAAATTCAGGTTTTGCAATATTAGAAATGTGATTAACGAGATAATTGGGTTAAAAAAATATAGACACTACTTTTATTTTGAAATAAACATGTACCTTTGCCGTTCAAAATTTTATATTCATGAATAGAAATACCGTTATAGGGATAGTATTAATTGTATTGATTTTTGTTCTGTTTGGAATACTCAACAAACCATCGAAGGAAGAAATAGCCAAAGCACAGCATCGAAGGGATTCTATAGAACAGGTAATTAAAGATTCGTTGGCAAGGGTAGCATTACAAAAATCGGTAACGGAAAAGCAGGAAATTGTTCAGAAAGATACGGCTGCTACCATTGTCCCAGATTCGGTAGTTAATAAAATGATGAAAGAAAAATACGGTGAGTTAAGTGCTGCTGCTAAAGGCGATACAGTATTTTATATTATGGAAAATAATAAGGTACGTATTACTTTTACTAACAAAGGAGGTCGTCCCTGTAAAATTGAATTGAAGGAATACAAGACTTTTCAAAAAGAACCTGTTGTATTATGGCAAGGCGATTCTACTATATTTGGATTGAATTTTTTTGCTCAAAACAGAAATATCGAAACACAGCAATTTTATTTTAAGGCACTTTCTAACGATACCTTGCTCAATGATACTATGCATGCACAAACGTTGACCTTTCGTTTGGTAGCGGGCGAACATCGCTATCTTGACTTTATATACGAACTGGAACCTAATTCGTATCAATTAAAATATACTATTCATTCTAAAAATTTAAACGAACTTACCGGTAATAATATAGATTATATGGTGTTTGACTGGCAAATAAATGCACCTCAATTGGAACGCAATGTCAGTTTTGAAAAAACCAATACTACTATTTACTATAAATATGAAGGTGATGAAGTAAATAATTTGTCGGAAACCAAAGATGCCAAAGAAGATTTACGAACCAGAGTTAAATGGATAGCCTTTAAGCAGCAATTTTTCAGTTCCGTATTTCTTGCAGATGAACCTTTTTTAAATGCTACGGTCGAAACTAAACAATTTGCCGATACCGCATCTCATTTGCTTAAACAAATGCGTGCTGAAATTACTCTTTCGTATGAACCCCAATCGGAGGTAAATAAAACATTCCGATTTTATTTTGGACCTAACCATTTTAATACTATGAAAAAACAGGGAATAGAAGACCTGGTTAAAGTTATTCCATTAGGCTGGGGCATATTTGGCTGGATAAACCGGTTTATTGTTATTCCCGTATTTAATTTTCTGAATGGATTTATTCATAACTACGGTATTATTATTTTAATCTTAACCATACTGATAAAATTGATATTGTTTCCACTTACTTTCAAATCATATCAAGCCACTGCCAAAATGCGTGTATTGAAACCACAGATAGATGAACTTCAGAAAAAGATACCCAAAGACAAGCCAATGGAACTTCAACAGGCAACTATGAGTTTATATAAGAAAGCAGGTGTAAATCCTATGGGTGGATGCTTGCCCATGTTGCTTCAATTGCCCATATTGTTTGCCATGTTTAAGTTTTTCCCTTCGTCGTTTGAACTGAGGCAACAATCATTTTTATGGGCTACGGATTTATCTACTTACGATTCAATTTGGGATTTTCACGTTAATATTCCTGTATTTGGCGACCATCTAAGTCTATTTTGCTTGTTAATGACTGTCAGTACACTTATTTATACCTACCAACAAAACAAACTAAACCCCAACACATCCATGCCCAGCATGAAGTTTATTTCGTATTTGATGCCTATTATGTTTTTATTTATTTTTAACAATTACTCGGCAGGGTTGAGTTATTATTTATTTCTTGCCAATATTATTACTTTTATTCAAACCGATGTAACAAGACGATTAATAAACGAAGAAAAACTACTGGCACAACTGAACGAAAATAAAAAGAAACCCGTTAAGAAAAGTCGTTTTCAGGCTCGTATGGAAGAAATAACACGTCAACAGCAAGCACAAATGAAAAAGAAGCGTTAATATGCACTTTTTTGACGATGTGGCTAAGGGAGTTTCTACTTTTTTTAAAGCAGTACCCTTTACTTTCAAGCATTTTGGTTTGTTTTTATTAATTCCTTTTTTTCTGTTTCTGCTTTTATTTCTGATAACTTATTTTTTAGGTGATACGATTTACGGATACGTTTCAACGTATGTATTTTCTGCTATCGGAATGAGCAGCGCTACAAGTGTACTCGGAAAAATAGCAAGTCTTGTATTGAAAGGTTTGTTGTTTCTGTTATTTAAAATAATCTTTTTCTTGCTGTTTTATTTTTTCAGTGGGTATATTATTTTAATGGTAATGTCGCCGTTGCTTTCATACCTTTCAGAAAAAACGGAAAAAATAATTAAACAGCATGAATACCCTTTTATCTGGTCGGTTTGGTTTAAACAGGTAAAACGAAGTTTGTTCATCTCTTTGCGAAATCTATGTATTCAATTAGCATGGACATTGCTGATGTTGATTTTGGGAATTATCCCATTCTTGGGATGGATTATCAGTCCTGTAGCAGCCATTTTTATTTTTCTTATTAATGCTTATTTCTTTGGATTTTCCTTTATGGATTATTCGCTGGAACGAAAAAATTATTCTGTATCGCAAAGTGTAAAAATCATCCAAAAAAATAAGGGAACATCTATAGCCTTAGGGAGCATTTTCTTTGTAAGTTATATGATTCCTTATCTTGGATATTTTTTGGCACCCTTTATATCAATTTTTGTTACGGTAGCAGCAACCATGTCTATGGAGGAGGTAATTACAAATCATTAGCAGAAAAGGGATAATGAATTTTTTTACTTCGTTTAGTATGGCTTAATATTATACCGAATAAATTTTTTTGAATAAATATCGGTATTAGAAAATTGTCTTCTATCTTTGCATGCACTATGAATGACAAGCAACTAATACGAACCCTTTCACCAGATACTCTGAAAAACTGGCTTGCTGAACATAAGGAAAAACCTTTTCGTGCACAGCAAATCATGTCTTGGCTCTGGCAAAAAGATGTACATGCTATAGACGATATGACCAATATCCCCGAAACGTTGAGGTTGAAACTGCAACAGTCTTTTATATGGGACAGAACACAATTACTTTCGTTTCAGTTATCTTCAGATAAAACGATTAAGGCGGTGTTCAAACTTTATGACGATGCTATAATAGAAGGAGTTATTATTCCTTCAGATAAACGCATGACAGCATGTATTTCTACACAGGCAGGCTGTCCGGTAAAATGTGTCTTTTGCGCGACTGGTCAATTAAAGTTTATTCGAAACCTGTCGGCAGGAGAAATAGTGGACCAGGTGGTTGATTTGAACCAACTGTCGCAAGAACGTTTTGGAAAGGGATTGACTAATGTAGTCATTATGGGTATGGGCGAACCATTGCTAAACATGGAAAATACGATAATGGCGATTAAAAAAATTACTTCTGACGAGGGTTTAAGATGGTCGCCCCGTAGAATTACCTTATCCACTGTCGGTATTCCCGAAGGTATAATTCGTCTGGCAAACGAGCATCTGGGTGTAAATCTCGCTATTTCGCTTCATTCAGCCATTCAGGAAAAAAGAGAAAAATTAATACCGTTTGCTAAAAAATACTCCTTGGTTGATTTGCAGACAGCACTGAAACAATATACTTACTTTACTCATCAAAAAATAACTATTGAATACCTCATGTTGCAAGATATGAACGATTCCATAACCGATGCAACAGCCCTTTCACATTTTGCAAGTCAAATAAATGCAAAAATCAATCTGATACCCTTCAATCCTATTGACCATTGTAATTTACAACCTTCCTCTGCTATAAAAATAGAAGAATTTATGTCGTTTTTTAAGTATAAAAATTTTACGGTACGGTTGAGAAAGGGCAGGGGAGTGGACATTGACGCTGCTTGTGGACAGTTAGCAAATAAATTTTTGAAGGATGTGTAACTTTCAAAAAAAAAATGTATCTTTGTACGTTTAAAGTGATAAAAAAATAGAATATGAAACGATTTACTACCTTAGGTTTAATTTTATTTGCAAGCAGTTTAGTATTTGGACAAACCGTTGAAATGGATTGGGGGCAGCATGGAAGTTTACCTAAAAATACATGGTATCATAAAATTGCCGGTTACGACAGAGATGGATATTATGTATTGAAATCAAATTCTCCGATTCAGGTATCCGATGACAATGCTTATCTCGAATATTACTATTCCGTAACGAATAACTTGGAATCGACCAATCAAATTATTATGCCAAGTATCAACGGAATACAAACACACTTTGCAGACATTTTCTACATCAATCAAAAAATAATTTTATTGACCAAGGTAGATGTAGATGGACAGCGAGTATTGTATATTCAATACCTTAATCAAGACGGTACATTGAAAAATAAACCCAAAGAAATCGGAAGTATTCCAGTAACCAATACGCCCAAAGACGATTTTTGTATTTCACTGATAAACAATAGAATTGCTGTGTTGTATCATAATACATTTGCTGCTTACAACAACGAACTTTTTAAATTGAAAGTTTATAATTCCGATTTGCTCGAAGAACAAAATTTTGCTTTAACTTTACCTTTAAAAGATAGAACGTTTGATGTTATCCAATACAATATTGGGAATAGTGGTTACGTATATTTTTTGACAAAATGCTTAATGGTTAATAAGAAAAAAGGTACCAGTTCTTCTGCTACAGAAATGGAGAAATACGAATATATTTTATTATCCTATAATCCTAAACGTAAGGAAATGATTCAATTTCCTGTAACTGCTGGAAAATTCAGTGCTCAGTCAGCCATATTTGGTATAGATAAAGATGAAAATATTGTAATCGCTGGTTTTTTTGCCAATAAAACAACCAAATTTGCCAATGAATTTATGGGTGCATATTATATGAAATTAAATCCACGTACTCAAAAAGTAGATGTCATAGACCCTAAAAAAACAATACGGGCTTTTTCGAAGGAGTTTATATCAGAATGTTCACAGGAACGTAATGGAACAACCCCGGAACATTATTATAATTATTTACCCAAAGATTTATTGTTTTTTGATGATGGCGGTTTTTCAGTTATTTCAGAAAATTTTTATACTATAGGAGATAATATAAAAGACCCTGCCACCAAGCAAATAACCCATGTGGATTATTATTATTTTAATGACCTTATAGTTTTTGGTGTTACCAAAGACGGAACGCTGGCATGGAATATTCGTGTGGCTAAAAATCAGGAAAGCCCCGATGATAAGGGTTTTTATCATTCGTACAAAGCATTTTCTGAAAGTAACAAAATTAAGATTGTCTATAATGACAATAAATCCAACTTGAACAATAAAATTGCTGAAAAAACAAAAGCGCTTAAAAATAATCCAGTTCTTACACCTAAAGGCATTGCTACCTTGGTTTCCATATACCCCGATGGGAGTTACGAAAAATACAATTTATTTAAACCCGAAGACGAACGTTTTGTTATTATTCCCAAATTGGTTGTAAATATTGGAAGACGTTATCTTACCTATGCACAGGACGGTAGAGATATTAAGTTTGGCACTTTTGTTTTTGAATAGAAGGACGAAAGAGTACTTAAAGTTAATGGTTTAAAAATCTCATCAAACTCCAATCTCGTCAATAATGACGAGACGGGATGGAAATTTTGTGTCTTTATATAAAAAATATTATTTCTATTTTTTTTATTACTTTCGTTGCTTAAATTTTAAAAAATCTTATTATGAGTGCACAAGTTCAATACATCATTGTTATTGTATTATACCTTGCAGGCATATTAATATGGGGCATGTATCAGGGACATAAAGTAAAAACACAAAGCGATTATTCAATTGCAGGACGCTCTTTGCCTGGATGGGTTGCAGCCTTGTCCGAACGTTCTGCCGGCGAATCGTCATGGGCATTGCTGGGTTTACCGGGATTTGCCTATACAGTAGGAATATCAAGCATTTGGACAGCCATTGGATGTGTAATTGGTATTATCGTAGCATGGTGGTTATTGGCATGGCGACTGCGTAATGAAGCCGAAAAGTATCAGGTAGATACTTTTACCGATTATCTTGCCAAACGCTTTGGAAAACATGCTTCTCTGTTAAGAATTATCGCAAGTAGTGTTATTGTTTTCTTTTTCTTTTTTTATGTAGGTGCTCAATTTCTTGGAGGAGGTAAAACGTTCAACTCACTTTTTCATATCAATTCGTATGTGGGTATGCTATTAATTGCAGGTATTATTATTCCCTATGCTGTTTATGGAGGGTTTAAAAGTGTGGTTTATGCCGATGTGGTGCAGGCAATTATTATGATTATTATTCTTATTGTTGCACCCATTGTAGGAATTATTGCATTGCAACAGGAACCGCATGCATTTTCGTATAGCATGGTATCGGCTTTAACTAAAGCAGGAGATACTTATACTTCATGGCTCGGTGCATCAACCAATGGTTTTGTATGGGGAACATTTTTGGGTGGCATTTCATGGTTTTTCGGATATCTTGGTGGACAACCTCAACTAACTATTCGTTTTATGGCGATAAAAGATACTAAAAACGCCAAAGTTGCTCGTAACGTTGGTATTATTTGGACATTGATTGCTTATATAGGAGCAATGAGCATTGGCTGGCTCGGCATTGCTTATTTCGGTCCCAATGGACTTACCGATTCGGAACAGGTTATGCCTTCGTTGCTGGTACATTTATTCCCGCCGGTTATTACAGCAATTCTAATTACAGGCGTAATTGCTGCCATTATGAGTACTGCCGATTCATTGCTTATTTTGTCCGCCACTGAATTGTCGGAAAGCATTATTAAACCTTATTTTCTAAAAAATAAAAAAAACTCCCTGCTGGTATCAAGAATTATTACAGTCATCTTAGCCTTACTTGCTCTGCTTGCTGCCTTTTTTGCACCTACTAATCTGATTTATACACTCGTTGGCTATGTGTGGGCTGGTATTGGAGGTACCTTTTCTATTATAATTTTATTTTCGTTGTTCTGGAAAAGGTTTCATTCTATGGCTGCTATTATTACCATCATTATAGGTATTGTTTTTACTATGGTGTGGATTTCTACAGGAATGGAAAATGTGTTGACATCTAGAATACTGACTTTTTTTGTTGCTGGCATTACCGCTATATTGTGTACTTTGTTGATTAAGCCCAAGGAGGAAAATACTACGGTTATCAAGTAAAAACAATTATAATAAAAAATAAATATGAAGAAGATTTTATCCAAAACCAAAATTGTTACTACCATAGGTCCAGCAACATCGTCTAAAGAAAATTTGCAAAAATTAATTGCTGCAGGTGCCCATGTATGTAGAGTTAATTTTTCACATGGAAGTTATGAGGAACATGCCCATGTAATTAAAAATATTCGCGAATTAAGTCGTGAAATGAATTTGGAAGTTAGCATTCTTGCCGATTTACAGGGTCCAAAACTCAGAATAGGGGAAATAGAAAACAATCAAGTGCTTTTAAACGACAGTGATATGTTTTCTATTGTTACTCATCCTTGCATCGGTAATAAATCTATGGCATACATGACGTATGAGCAATTTCCATGTGATGTTAAAGAAGGGGAAGACATTTTAATAGATGATGGAAAGATACGCCTGACCGTCATTTCAACAAATGGAAAAGATACCGTACAAACCAGAGTAGTGAATGGTGGCATATTATCATCGCATAAAGGAGTAAATCTCCCCAATACTGCCGTTTCGCTTCCTTGCCTTACCGACAAGGATATAGAAGATTTGAATTTTGCTCTTTCACAAAATGTAGATTGGATAGGATTGTCTTTTGTGCGTAAATCAACCGATATTATTGAACTTAAAGAACGTATTAAGAAGCAGAAATCGCATGCCTTTGTAATCGCCAAAATAGAAAAACCCGAAGCACTTGCAGAACTGGATAATATTATTGATGTAAGTGATGGCATTATGGTTGCACGTGGTGATTTGGGTGTTGAAATGCCTTTTGACCGTGTACCGTCTATACAAAAAGAAATTGTTCAAAAATGTTTGATATATTCCAAACCGGTTATTATTGCTACTCAAATGCTCGAAAGCATGATTACAACATTTCGCCCTACACGTGCCGAAGCCACCGATGTTGCCAATGCTGTGCTCGATGGTGCCGATGCCCTGATGTTAAGTGCCGAAACATCTGTTGGAAAATTTTATGCGGAGAGTGTAACTGCCATGAAACAAATCATTACTTATACCGAACAAAATAATTATCATTACTATCGTTATCATCAAACGAAAGAAAATGATAGAACCTTTTTATCGGATGATATTTGTGTAACAGCATGTAAACTGGCAGAACAGTCTAAAGCAAAAGCCATTGTAGCATTCAGTCATTCGGGATACACGGCATACCAGATTGCTTCCTATCGTCCTCAATCGGAACTGTATGTATTTACCAATAACGAGCACTTAATTCCCAAATTGTCTTTGTTGTGGGGTACTACCCTGTTTTATGCCAGTACTTATAAAACGATTGATGAATCCATTCAGGAAGCCACTCAAATACTTGTCGAAAAAGGATTACTGATGAAGGATGATGTAGTGGTCTTTGTTGGAAGTACACCCATAAAAGCCAAAGGACGTACTAATATGATTAAATTGAGTAAAATAATGATTTAATTAGTCGTTCCTTAAAAAGTGCCTATTCTACCTCATCCTCGTTGTAAACGAGGACGAGACAGGAGAACATCTTCGTTACAAACGAGGACGAGAGTGGGTTCTGAAATTCTTATAACCGTAAAGGTCGCAAAGATATTACGCAAAGAACGCAAAAGAGAATGTGAAAATGTGAAAATCTTGTCATCCCGTCATTCTGACGAGATGCCGAGACAAGTTGTGAAAATATGGAAGGCTTGTCCCGTCTTATTATGACGAGTAACCGTAAAGGTCGCAAAGATATTACGCAAAGAACGCAAAAGAAAATGTGAAAATATGAAAATCTTGTCATCCCGTCATTCTGACGAGATGCCGAGACAAGTTGTGAAAAT
>CAYSIN010000034.1:0-173 GCA_964431135.1 uncultured Bacteroidales bacterium | reverse complement strand
ATGGAAGGCTTGTCCCGTCTTATTAGGACGAGTAACCGCAAAGGTCGCAAATCTCGTCAACAACGACAATACGAGATGAAAATAATGAAATAATGTACTTCCATGGCTTTCTTCTGAATTTTAAACCCAAACCCTAAATTTTTAGGTAATAGATATTTTCATTTTCTCCAAGA
>CAYSIN010000033.1:0-27810 GCA_964431135.1 uncultured Bacteroidales bacterium | reverse complement strand
ATGGTAGCAGTACGTTTTTCACATAAAAATCCAATTCCTTTGAGCCATTCATTAAAGTTGGTATTTGGTGTATTTGATTTGGCAAAGGCAATTAAAGTACGCGAAAAATCTTCAAAGTGAGGTATTGGCAATGCTCGTTTATTCAACAACTGATTGGAAACATTGATAATATTTTTTTTATCGGAAACGGAATAGTAAGAGCCATTCCACCAGGGAGTAAGTTCTTCATAAATTTCTTTGGCTATTTTTTTATCTTTGTTTCCTATGTATTCCTTTAACTGGTCAACATAATCTTCGGGTTTTTCGGAAAATGATTTAAATGGCTGTCCGATTATATTCAAGTTCATCAGCAAAATGCCTATTACGAGTAGATATTTATTTCTCATTTATGCGGAACTATTACTGGTTCAAAAAATGATATGAATTATGAACTCAAAAGTATGAAATTTTTATATACCATTTTTCACTCAAATAAAGTCTTTATTAACAGAAAGCATGTTATTAAATATTTATGTCTATATTTGTTGAATGAAAATATAAATTTTATGGCAAATTGGGACGAAATACCGGAAATAGAACTTTATGCCGATGGTGCCGCAGAGCCTAATCCAGGTCGAGGCGGTTTTGGTGTAATCATGTCATACAAGGGAAAGCAAAAGGAATTTAGTCAGGGATATACATTGACTACCAATAATCGAATGGAACTAATGGGTGTTATTTTTGGTCTTCAACGATTAAAAACAAAATCAAATGTGCATGTTTATACCGATTCGAAATATGTGGCAGATGGCATAAACAAGGGATGGGCACAAAAATGGAAAAGCAAAAACTGGCACATTACCAAAAATAAGATAGCATTAAATTATGATTTATGGGAAAGGCTATTGATGCTGATAGAGGAACAAAATTCTGTTACATTTCATTGGATAAAAGGTCATAACGCTCATCCTGAAAATGAACGGTGTGATAAACTGGCAACCCTTGCGTTGAAATCTGAAAATTTGTTAGAAGATGAAGGGTATATTAATTCTAAAAAAAACAATTAGACGAGATAAGTTGAATTATTGGGGTTAAAACTTACATTTTATTGCTACAATATAATTTCTTCCGGCTGCACTTATTCCTGATGAGTATGGTCGATACAATTGGTCAGTTATATTTTCTATTCCAAAATTAAATGTAAAGTTCTTATTTAAATACCACGCAACTTTTAAGTTAAGTGTGTACCATGCCGGGACATAAGGAAGCCCATTTGCATCTTTGGCAAATGTAACATCATCATTACGGTCAGTCAGTGGAAGAGCATCGTAGTCCATTTTACCATTATAAATGGCATATAAATCCAATTTTAGTTTTTTTCTTTCATAAGTTAAATGAGTATTTCCAAATAGTGGAGTAATATGTGATAATGGATAATAGATTAAACTATCTTCGCTTTGTTCTTCTCCTTTTTGATAACTGATGACACTTACTAAATTTATTCCCTTGCCAAAATTAATACTTACTCCAGCCTGTATCCCATATACATAAGCCTTTGTAATATTTTGTATAGCCTGTACTTGACTTAATTCTCCGTCATACATTATACTATCTTGACCATAAAACTGATAATTTCTACGAGCCAGCGCATTATCAAGCAATGTATAGTAAACACTTAGATTTAGTTTAACGATATCACTAAATACCTTGTATGTGCCCAATTCAGCGTTATAGGCATATTCGGGTTTTAAATTTGCATTGGGTACCACTACTGAGCCCGGTTCGGAAGCAAAAACTTTTCCTATATCATCAATGTTTGGTGCACGAAACCCGGTAGAACCATTAATATAAATTTGACATGTAATATCAGGGTTATAGACCAATCCTATACTTCCGTTAAATGCTCCATTGTTGTTAGTTGCATGAGTATATGGGAAAGGAAACATAGATGTATCAAAATCTGCCTTTATTGCATATTGTGTATAACGTATTCCTGTATTCAAATTCCATCTCGATTTTATTTTGTATTTAATACTTGCATAAACACCATATTCTTGCCATGTAGAACCATCGGGGTACCGTGTTGTTGTTGGTTCTTCAGCAAGCGTATATATATTTGTGTATTTAGCCACAGAACCAACCTTATTAAATATTCCCTCGCATCCGTAATATACATTCATTTTTTCGTTTACTATTTTATCAAAATCAAGATTAAGAGAATAAGCATCAACATTTTCAGTTTGAGTTCGCAGTTTGCTTTTTCCTGCTTTTCTATCATTACGGCTTTCCTCGAAGTTTTGTATAGCAATATTCAAACGCATTTGACTATACAGTTTATTAGGTTTTACATTTACTACGCCCAGTCTGTTCATCATCCATTTTTGAGGTCCATAATACCATTGTGCATAATCAAGTTTGCCATCGGTATTTGCATCAAGGCATAGCCTGTCATATCTTGGAGCATCGGATGTTACGGAATATTGAAATCCATAATCAAAATCCCAAAATTCATTTGGCTTGTAACGAATTTTTTGTAAAAAATTGGTTTGATTATATCCAGAATTTACTTGAATGTGAGGGTCATCATTAATAAATGTAGAATCTATGCCATTAACTGTTTTTTGATATGTTGGTCTTAAAAAATATGAATTGCCCTTAGAACCTGTGTGTAAATCATCATAATCGGCATAAGTAAAACTGCTTAAAAATGCAAGTTTTTTTAATCCGATATTTATATCCAAATGACCTGTTTTTTCAGAATTTGCAGACGAAAATCGTCCAAACGCATTTCCATTTATCATAGGTTTATTTTCATCAGAGAATTTTGCTTCTAATGTATGAAAGTCCATTACACCACCAATAGCATCGCTACCATACATTACAGCACCCGGACCAAATAGAATTTCAGAATTTTCTACAGAATTAGCATCTAATGAAATCACATTCTGAATATTGCCAGAACGAAAAATAGCATTGTTCATTCTTACTCCGTCCACGACTATCAAAACTCTATTGGTTGCAAAACCCCTAAGTGTAGGTGAGCCACCAGCAAGTTGACTTTTTTGAATAAACACATAACCATTTGTTTCCAGCATGTCGGCTGAAGTTTGTGGATTTAAAAGCGATATCGTTTTCATGTTTATTTTTTCTATTCTGTATGGATTTTCTATTTTATTTTCTTCCCATCTGTTGGCAGAAATTATTACTTCTGCAAGAGAAATTTTATTTTCTTCAAGTTCAACATTATATTTCAGCGATTCTATTTGCTGATAGGTATATACACTTGATTTATATCCCATACACCTGAAGTAAATACTATCAGCATTTAAAAATAACGATGCATCCACTTCTCCCTTATGATTGGTTATACATGATACTTTTGGCGAATTGGAATATATAAAAACCCCTTGAATACCTTGTTGTGTAATTTTATCTTTCACACTTATTTTTTGGGCATTTGCCCATGCTGTTATATAAAAGCATATCATCATTATATATATTTTTTTCATATTTTAATTAATTTAATTTTGGTTAAAATGATAAAATAAATTGTACTTTCACAAAATCTGTTTGTGAATAAAAAATAGAAAGTTATGTTTATAAAATATATTTAGGAGGTGGTGAAGGAATATCTTTTATATAAGTTATCAGATTATAGGAATATTTAGCAAATATAAAAGTACTATTATTAATGTATAAATTAAGTTGTAGAATAAAAAATAAATATAAATCAATAGTAAACATGATAGAGTTTTGATTCCTATCAGATATGGGAGATGAGTTATGTTGAATTTGTTCATAAAAATCATTAAATAATAATGTTTCTCTTTCATCTTTTACGCAATATACACGAATATTTCCATGTTGATTTTTATTAATGGTTATAACATCGTACATTTCATTTTCGTAATAGAATTCCTTATTTTCTTCCTTCCATTTTATATTAATAAATTTTGTTTTATTAAAGTCGAAAATTGTCATATTTTCTAAACAAATATTATTATCAATATAATTTTTCATTTGATTTTTGATATTTTTTTTAACCAGAAAAAATACTGGAAAATAACCTATAGTGCTGTACAAAAAAATTAGAAGTAATATAAAGGATATTATCTTTCTCACTATATTTATTTTAATGGCTGCAAATATATAAATATTTATACCAACTTGCAAACAAATTCATTAAAACCATACGCTTCGCTTATGTTTTAATACGGTTAGTCTGTTGGCATGAACGGAGTGAGTTCTTTTCAACTGTGGATGGCTATGTTTTTAGCGAAAAATTCCGTCTCGTCAGCAATGATGAGATGCAAATAATTTCTTATAAATACGACATTATATAATTCATATTTAATAGGATAGGCACTTTTTAAGGTATGACTATTTAGGCACAAACCTGTATAGTACAATAGCAATAACTGCAAAAATCAATGTTGGAAGGCTTACACCCAAAATGGCAGGAAGTGAACCACCAATTGCCATGTTGGTTGATATCTGTTGAAACAGAATATAGGTAAAACTTAATCCAAGTCCCAGTCCGAGATGCATGCCAATGCCACCACGTATTTTTCGTGAAGAAACCGATAAGGCAATAATGGTTAAAACGAGTACGCATAATGGGTTAATAAATCGCTGGTAACGTTGAATTTCATAAGTAACCAAATTGGCATCACCTTCCATGCGCTTTTGCCTTATATATTCATTCAAGCGAAAATAATCCATGGTTTCAACAAATTCAATGCGCCTCTTAAAATCTTCGGGGCTAAGATTGATGGCTGTATCAATGGAGTTGTAATATTTCATTTCTTTGCTATTATTTGAATAAGTGCGAATGCGACAATTTACCATTTTCCATTTATGAGCAGTGCTGTCCCATTGAGCATAATCGGCAAGCAATTTTGATTTCAGGGTTTTGTTTTCGAATTTTTCCATCGAAAAACGATAGGCAATATTATTGTCCACCGAAAAATTTTCCAAGTAAACAAAAATACCGGGTTGAATTTGGCGGTGTATGTTAATCTCATCGTTATGATAGGGATTACGCACGTATTGATACTCAAACTCCAGTTTTTTCTTTGTAGAATTAGGAATAATAAAATTTGACAATACAAAGGAAAGTATCGCAATGACTATGGCTGCTACCATATAAGGGTAAGTAATTCGGCGGAAACTGATACCATTGCTGAGCATAGCAACAATTTCGCTTTGCTGGGCAAGTTTTGATGTAAAATAAATAACCGAAATAAAAACAAACAGAGGAGTAAACAGGTTGACAAAATAGGGAATAAAATTTAAGTAGTAATTAAAGAGTATTTTGCTCAATGGGGCTTGTCGTTCAAGGAAATCATCCAAACGCTCCGCAAAATCAAATACAATAGCAATAGAAATAATAATAAGAATGGAAAACACAAATGTTCCTAAAAACTTTTTTATGATATATCGGTCAAGTCGTTTATAATATTTACTCATAAATATATTACTATCTGCGTGTTACAATGTATTTGAGAATATTGTTTTTCCATGAAAAAAAATCATTATTGAATATGTGAGTTCTTGCTTCTTTTACGAGCCAAAGGTAAAAACTTAAATTGTGAATACTTGCAATAATGGGTCCTAACATTTCGTTGCTCACAAATAAATGCCGTACATAAGATTTTGAATAGCGCATATCTACCGACGATGTTCCATTTTCATCCAGCGGAGAAAAATCATTTTTCCATTTTTCATTTTTAATATTAATCATTCCGGTTGAAGTGAAAAGCATTCCATTTCTTCCATTGCGAGTAGGCATAACGCAATCAAACATGTCGATTCCCTGTGAAATACCTTCCAAAATATTGGCTGGCGTTCCTACTCCCATCAAATATCGAGGTTTGCTATCGGGAATAAGGGGTATAATATGGTCTATCATTTCGTACATTACTTCGGTTGGTTCACCCACCGATAATCCGCCAATGGCAACACCTAAACAATCGTAGTGCAGTGCTTCTTCGGTGCTTATTTTTCGTAAATCACCATAAACACTACCCTGAATAATGGGGAAATAGGACTGTTCATTACCATAAAGCGGTTCGGTATGAATATAATGTCGCCATCCACGTTTTAGCCACTGATGTGTTATTTCCATACTTTTTTTAGCATAGTCGTAAGGACACGGGTAAGGGGTACATTCATCCAATGCCATCATGATATCGCTACCAATTATTCGCTGCGTATCCACTACATTTTCTGGAGTAAACAGATGTTTGGAACCATCTATATGAGAATGAAAATAAACACCTTCGTCTTTAATTTTTCTCCTTTCTGCCAGTGAAAAAACCTGATATCCGCCACTGTCGGTCAATACAGGCTTATTCCATGACATAAACGCATGTAAACCTCCGGCATTTTTTATGACATCCATACCCGGGCGTAAAAAAAGATGATAAGTGTTGGCAAGAATGATTTGTGCATTTATTTCATCTTCCAATGTTTGATGCAACACCCCTTTTACACTTCCAACAGTTCCTACGGGCATAAATATGGGTGTTTCGACGATGCCATGACTTGTCTCAACAATACCAGCACGGGCTTTAGTTTCCTTATCTTTTTTTAACAGTTCAAATTTCATAGTTAAAAATTCAAATATTCCTGAAACAACATTTGCAAGTAAGATTTACCTGCTTTTATTTGAACTACACTGTCTGCGGCATTTTCAAAATGATAGAATTGAAACAATTGATGGTCGTGAACATAGGCAAAATAATTTTTTTCTGTTACCCATCCTAAGCCAACATCAAAGGCATAATAGCAAAAAGGTTTGGCGTAAGGATTAAAAATATCTTTGCTCCATTTGTACTGTGAATGAGGCAAATTCAGTTGTGCCATCAACGTGGCAGCCAAATCGGTTTGAGAACTTATTTTTTCTACTTTTGTTCCTTTGAATGAAGAAAGAATAGCATCTCCATATAAAAGCATAACTACATGACGATATTCCTTTTGAAACGGATTCCATTTTCGCGGTGAATTATGGCTGTGGTCTGATACAAGCACAAACAATGTGTTTTTATAAAAAGGCATATTTTTTACTTTTCTGAAAAACATACCCAAACAACTGTCGGTGTAATAAGCCGCATTGATATATTTTTGAGATTCGCCTCCCCAATGGAATTTTTCCTTAAAGGGTTCATCATAAGGTGAATGACTGGACATAGTAAATGCCATGGAGAAAAATGGCTGTTTGTATGAATTTAATTTATCGGCAAATGCAGAAAGCATAAATTCATCGTGCACACCCAGACGTCCTTGTGGTATGGTTGATGGAAAATCTTTACCTTCGGTTACTTCATCAAAATGTTTGCTGTAGATAAATGCTTTTATATTTCCATAACTTAATTGACCACCATACATAAATGAAGTAAAATAGCCCTGCTTTTTTAAATCAGTGGACAAACTGGGCAGTTTTACAAATTTGTCGGGCTGATTTACCACGATTACTTCGGGCAACGCAGGCTGTCCGCTTAATACGGCGGCTATACCCTGATCGCTCAGTGTACCACTTCCATATACTTGTGTAAACAAAACGCCTTGACTTGCCAACTTTTCAAATTCAGGTGCAAGACTATCGTAGCCACCCAGACTTTTTATCAAATCTGCCGACCAACTTTCGAGCAAAATAATAACAATGTTGGGTTTTGGTTGATTGAGAATATGAACGGTGGTATCTTTCGAAACGGTATATAACGAATCTACCTGTTGTTGTGCTTCCTTAAAAGAATGGTACACAAATGGGTTTTCATTTTTAAAATGATGATTTTTATCTATGCTCGAAATCAAATTCCATTGAGTATTGACAGCAACCAGATTCAAAAAATTGTTTTGCGAATAATATACATCGGCTTGATGAATGGGTATAGGCTGCAATCCACCACGAATGCACCAGATAAATGTTACGGGAATAAGTGCCAGATGTACAAAGGATGCTGCGAAGTTTCTTTTCTGTTTTGTTTTTGGATAAACAAATTTATTAAACATCCAAATGGCAAAAGTCATTATCAGGACAATAGCAAGTAAACCAAATACCAAATCGCTAACCGACCCTGTTTGAAATACTTCTTTAGGACGACTTAAATAGGAAATGGCTTTAAAATTTAACTTTACTTTCCATTCATCATACAAGGGCAGTTCACCTATACTGGTTGCGGTGGCTAAAAAAATGGCAAAAAAATGATAGGCACGAATAATCTGATTAAAAAAATTTCCTGAAAAAAGCGATTTTATAACGGAAAGTATAATAGGCAACATCATTATATATCCCGCTGTTGAATTATCTAAGTAAATAGCATACCAAAATGCCTTCAATACTTCGTCCATACTGCTTTCGCCTATGCTATTCCAATTATATATTAAAAAAATAAGTCGTAGCAGTTGAAAAAACAACATCCAGAATAGATACTGTTTTATGGTAAACCATACTATATTTATAAAATTGCTTTGTCTTATTTTTTGGAACGAAATAACCATTTTTAGTCTTTTATATTGTTTTGCTCTTCAAAATTTTTCATGGCATTTTCTACTTCTTCTTGTGTTTTTATTAAACGTGATTTGCAAAATAACAACAGTTCCGAAGCACGATGTATCATTTCGCTTAGTTTGTCCACATCTACTTCTTCGTTTTCAAGTTGCGCAGCCAATGTTTCCAACTCTTCCATCGCTGTTTTGTAAGTTAATTCCTTTTTTGCCATAATTCAAATTTTAATTTTGCTATTTAATATTTTAATTCTTAATTTTCTATTTTACAACACTGATTATTTTTCCTTCCTTTAGAATGGTGGTAATTTCATCTCCCATAGTTACATCGTTTATTTGTCTAACTGTTTTACCGTTTTTTAAAGTTATAGAATATCCCTTTTTTAGAATGTGTTTGGGATTGCAGGCATCGATGGTTTTGTTTAGCATGGTTATTTTTTGTTCATGCAATTTCAATTGATGGACTACTGAGGGGAACAAGGTGCTTTTAATCAAGTTTAATTGTTGTTCCTGTGTTTGCATTTTCTTTCTGGTCATCCATTGTATTTTTTCGGATAAGTATTGAATAGTTTGAAATCGGCGTTGCACAGCGTTTTTAACCGACAAAATACTTTTTTCTGTCTGGTCTAATATGATGTTTTGCTCATTAATTCTGGAAGAAATATTTTCCATAATTTGTTCATAATAATGAACTATGGAGTACCAGAAGGATGTAGTTTGTTCTATTATAAAATCGGCAGCAGCGGTTGGAGTTTTTGTTCGTTTATGTGCAACCAAATCTACGATGGAAGTATCGCGTTCATGTCCAATAGCCGAAATAACAGGTAAAGGGAACTGACACACATGACTCGCCAAATTATAGGTATCAAAGCATGCCAAATCACTGCGACTTCCACCACCTCGTGTAATAACAACTACATCAAAATTTTCATCCGAAATGGCATCCAATGCTGCAATAATGCTTTTTTCTGCCATATCACCTTGCATGTATGCCTTAAACAGTTTGACATGAAACACAAAGCCTTCTTCATTCGTTGTTAATTGATGACAAAAATCTTCATAACCGGCGGCTGTATCGGATGAAATAACACCAATTCGCTGTGGCACCAATGGAAATTCCAGTTCCTTATTCATCTCAAATATACCGTCTGCCATCAATTGCTGCATAACCATTGCCTTTTTCATTTCCATGTCGCCGACGGTATAAGCAGGATCAATGTCCAGAACCATCAATGAAATACCATACACGTCGCTGTATTCAATCTGTATCTTTAATAAAACATTTATCCCTGCTTTTAATTCCGATTGAGAAGCCTGTTCAAAATAGGGTTTTAGCATTCGGAATGTTCTGTCCCAAATAATGCCACGAAACCTGCTAATTATTTTATCGGTTTGATTATCTTTTTCAATCAGTTCAAGGTAACAGTTTCCATTACGGTTTTCGTGAATTTCGCTGATTTCTGCCTTTATCCACAAGGGTTGTGGAAAAGAACGATTTATAACTTCTTTTATTATTGATGAAAGTTGACTAAGTGTATAGGAAACTTCTTCCATAAATAAATAGTGAATATCGATCTTGAATGTTAAGGTTGGATGATAAATGAATTCATCATTTCGTACTCGTCAGAATGAATTTTTAAAAAATAAAAACCCGCTTTCATGTTTTGCACAGACAAGGCAACTTTTCCATTATCAGACGGTGAAAGGGTTATAGATTGCGATAGTAAAATTCTGCCGTCAATGGAGTACATTTGCAGAACTATATTTTTTTCGGTGTTTGTGGAATAATAAAGATTACATGTTTCATAACAAGGGTTTGGAAATATTCCTTTTATTATAAACGAATGGCATGTAAGCGGTTTTACACCCGTCAATAAAAGATATGCTTTTTCAAAATCGGGAATGCCGTATCCTAACAGACTGTCGGGATGTGTATATTGACTGGCTGATTTTCTTATAGCCTCCATCATTTCCATATTATTCTTGTTGGGTATTGATTGCCACAAGCATGCTATTAGACCGCATAAAATAGGAGATGAAAAAGATGTTCCACTTCCACTAACGGCATGACCTGCATCATCCACAATGGCACTGTTCATACCTTGGGCTGCTACATCGGGTTTAACACGCCCATCGGCAGAATATCCTTGTGAACTGAAAAAAGCATAATTTTTTACTTCGTCCACTGCTCCCACGGTCAATACACTATCGGCATCGGCAGGAACGCCAATTTTTCGCCATAAATCATCGCCATAATTACCGGCACTGATAGAACAAATCATGCCTTTACGAGCACAAATAGTAGCGGCTTTACTTGCTACAGAAGTTTTTCCGTTTAAATCTGCCCATGTATAATTCATGGTAGAATCGTCAAAAACTGAATAGCCAAGGCTTGAATTTATCACATCGGCACCAACGCTATCGGCAAGTTCAGCACCTGTTACCCATGTATATTCTTCAAAACGATATTCCGATGCACCATCTTCAGTTCTGATAAGTGCATAAGTTGCTTTGGGAGCCGTACCGACAAAATCACCATTCTTAAATCCTGCCATGGTAGATAATACCATTGTCCCATGTCCATGGCTTTCGTACACGCATGTATCGTATAAGCCATCTATTATATCACGGGTAAGAATAATTCTGTTCTGAACTCTGAGTGAATCAAAATAACCAATCGTATCTACGCCATTAAATCCAGCATCTAACACGGCTATAAGCATTCCTTCGCCGTGTTTTCCCATATTATGCAAATAGTCTCCGTTTAACATTTGAATCTGATTGGCTGCGTAGCCATAACTGTAATTTTTATTTTGATAAAATTTATCAATTTTTGAAGTACCTTTAGCCAGAGGTTTAAGATAAGTCGTTTGTTTTATAAAAGGGAATCCGCTTATTGTACTATACTGTTGAGTATTTTCAATTTTTACAATGGCTCCATTGAGCCATTTAGAAGCCGCATGAACAGTTATGCCTGAACTTTTTATTTGATTGATATAACTATCGGAAACAGGCAAGTCAAGACTGTCAATGGCAATATTCTGACTAACTCTTCGCTGTATGGCTCGAGAACTTAAATATGCAGATGGATTGGCAAGTGTATAGGCATTATTTGCCTTATTGTTAAACCATGCAAAGTAATAACCTGTCTGTGCATTAAGTATGACAGTTACAAATACAAGCAATATGGTTAAAAATCTCATATATTTCTTTTTTGCAAAGATACGTATAAATAATGGTAATAAGTGATTATTTCAATTGTATTAAACTGCTTATCCATAATAGGCAAGTTATACCAAACCGCTAACCAAAGGACACTAACAAAATTCATTTCATTCTTTTTTAACGGTTTGGTATTATATGAAGAAGTGGCTGCAAGGTGAGATTGCTTCGCTACGCTCGCAATGACGAGAGGGGGTGAATAGTTACAAGATTTAGAATTGAAAAAACCGATAAACATTATGTTCATTTGATAGTTGTCATTCATGGATTATCCACTATCTTTGCAAAAAAAAATGAAAAATAAAAACACTCCCATAGCATCGTTGGGTGAATTTGGTTTAATAGAGCACCTTACTCAAAATAATCAAACCATTCATAAGGAAACTATTCAATCGATAGGTGACGATGCAGCGGTACTGAATTATGCTTCCAATAAGAGTTTGCTTGTTACTACCGATTTGCTTGCCGAAGGTATTCATTTTAACTTGGTATATGTTCCGCTTATACATTTGGGGTATAAGGCGGTTGCAGTAAATTTATCGGACATTGCCGCTATGAATGGTATTCCAAAACAAATTACTGTGTCAATAGCGGTGTCGTCCAAATTTTCGGTTGAATCGCTTGAAGAAATATACGAAGGTATATATGTAGCCTGTAAAAAATATAACATAGATTTAATTGGTGGAGATACCTCCAATAGCATGACGGGTTTGTTTATTTCAATCACTGCTATTGGCGAAGCCAATGCAACCGACATCGTTTATCGTCATGGGGCACAATTAAACGATTTGATTTGTGTGTCCGGTAATCTTGGTGCATCCTATATGGGTTTGCAGTTGCTGGAACGGGAATACAGGTTATTTAAAGATTTGCCTGATGTACAACCCGATTTCAGCGGAAAGGAATATTTACTTGAAAGGCAATTGAAACCGGAACCACGTTTTGATGTGCTTGATATTTTAAAAAAAGAAAATGTAAAACCTACCGCCATGATGGATATTTCTGATGGCTTAAGTTCTGAATTGATGCATATTTGCAAGCAATCAAATAAGGGTTGTAAAATATATTCTCACAAAATTCCTATTGACCCTGTTACAGCAATAACAGCAGAAGATTTTAATATGGCTCCCGAAACGGCTGCTTTAAATGGAGGTGAAGATTACGAACTTTTATTTACTGTGCCACTTCATGAACTTGATAAAATAATTAAAATTCCACAAATAAGTGTTATTGGTAAAATAATTTCTCCCGATGAAGGTATGCATCTTGTAACGCAAGACGGAAAAGAAATTCCATTAAATGCTCAAGGATGGAATGCGTTTAAACCTAATAGTTAGTCGTCCCTTAAAAAGTACCTATCCTACCTCGTCCTCGTTTGCAACGAGGATGCACATTTTCATTTTTTTGTTAGCGGTTTGGTATTACAGGAAGAAGTGGATGCATGGTGAGATTGCTTCGCTACGCTCGCAATGACGAGAGGGGGTGAATAGTTACCCTATTTTTTATTACAACATTTTTTTGTACATTTATACAATGAACTAAACAATGCCATACCGTAACAGTGCTTATAATGCATGTGAGTATAAAGTGGGTGAGTTTCCAACAAAGTATAACATAGATGGTACGGGAATGGGGGAGAGTACATCAAATTATATCAATCGTTGTATAAAAGTGTCTTCGGTTAATTGAAGATGCAAAAGGTCTATATTGGAGAGTAATACTATTCCGGGCTTTTTACCTTTTTCAATGCTGCCAAAACAATGGTCCACATTCAATGCTTTTGCACCTTGCCATGTCGCAAACGATAACAGTTGTTGTAAAGTAAGTTCGGGGAAGTAATGATGAAGCGTTTTAAGTTCTTCTAAAACAGAAAGTGAATTGTTAGAAGCATAACTATCTGTTCCTATACAAATGTGTGATTCATCTTTCAAAAGCAGCGATACAGGTGGCAAGCAGTTTTCAATAAACATATTGGAGTTGGGGCATAATACCCAGCAATGGTTAGGGAAATAGGATGTTAATATTTCCATGTCTTCTGACTGAATAAAGGTATTATGTACAAACAAAATCGGATTATATTTTGGTAATTGTAAGGCAAACAGAAGAGTCGGATTTTGATAAAACAACGAACTGTTAATTCTTTCCCATGATTCCGATTTTTGAAATTGTTTAAACAGTTCTTTTTCGTTTGAACTTTCAAACAAGTGTAATGAAATAATACTGTGTTCGTTTTTTACATATTGACAAATTTTTTCCATCAACGGAAAACTTACCGAATAGGGTGCATGAGGTGTTAGTGAGTGGCTAAAAGGTGAAAATTGATTTACCAAATTAAGCCCTTGGGAGTATATTGTACTGCATAATTTTTCGTCTGGTGAAAAGAGTTCTATAAACGAATGATAAAGTATAGGCGAGTTTTCTTTTACAGATAAACTGTTTGTTGTATTGGTAATATCCGCACAAGTGACGATTCCTGCTTCCTGCATTTCCCTGTCTGCTAATTTCATGGCTTGGAGTACCTCATCAGAATAGTGTCGGTTTATTTGCTGCATTTGCTTGATAAAACCTTTTAGCAGAGTGCCCTGTTCAAAGGTGTTTTTAAGGTGTGATAATTCCAAATGGCAGTGTGCATTAATAAAGCCGGGACACAAAATCCCATTATAGAATTCTACTCCTTCTATTTCTTTTTGCCATTCGGTAGTATATACATCTACTATTTCTCCTTCGTTATCTACTACTACAATGGCATTTTTGAGCCATTCAGAACCATTAAAAAGAAAATGAGATGATAATTTTCTCATGGCTAATGCAAAGTATCTTTATATCCGTTACTTTGTATAAGGCTTAAGTGTTCTATTACATCATAATAAACTGAATCAAGAACATCAGGTTTTTCTGCATAATAATTCATGCTTTGGATAAAGCGTTCTTTACGGAGATGATATTTTTTTAAAACGGTTTGGTACAACTCGTTTGATGGAACAGTTGAAATTTTTGATTGCGTTTTCGGATTTAACAATACTGCATCGGCAAGATGTAAATCTACTATAATATTTACCAAACTGTCTTTGGGAATAATATTGGCAGGTGTTGGCTCTGTTGAATGACAGGAAATAAAAAAGGAAAAAATTAGCAACAGTTCGATTATTCTATTTTTGCTCTCCATCTGCTTTGTTTTATTTTGTTAAAATGAGCACCAATCAGTAATTCGTGTGTACCCGAACTGTATTTGCGAACATCCGAAAAAGTAATATCATACGAATAGCCAAAATAAAGTTGTTCCTGATAATTATAGCCAATCATAATAGAAGCAGCATCTTTGCTTCTAAATCCAAGTCCTGCCCAAAGCATGTTTTTATAAATAACACGTGCATTGAGGTCGATTTGAATAGGTGCAGGTGCTACATATTTAAGCAACAAGGCAGGTTCTATGGAAAAATCATTAGATAGGTTGAATAAATAGGCACCATGAAGTAAAATATGCCGTTTAAGGTTATTAATACCCAATTGGTCTAATTCTTTAAATTTTATTTTTTCACCAAACAACTGAGACATGGATATGCCGGCGGAATATTTACTTGTATAAAAATATATACCCAGTGATGCATCGGGTAAATAATCTACATACATGGCATCGGCGAGTGATGGGTCGCCTTCATCATGAAGAGTAATTTTGGAGCCATCAACCTTGTATTGAAGAAGACCTATACTTAGGCCTGATGAAAATCGTAAATCATCTTTAATGCGAACATTGTAAGCATAAGTTCCATATATGCCTGTACGAGAGGTAGGCCCTGTAACATCGTTAAACACCATGCCGCCAAAACCCATGTCGCGTTTGCGGTGTGGTCCATAAACGCTTAATGTGTATGTGCGAGGAGCATCTATAATGCCTATCCATTGATAACGATTGTCGGAAATAGCCTGATAGTATTCTTTGGTGCCTGCAATGGCAGGATTGTATGAAAATTCATTAAACAAATATTGTGTAAACATGGGTGTTTGTTGACCAAACAATGTGCCGGTCAGCAAAATTAAAACTATTAGTATATATATCTTATTTGTTCTCATATCGCTACCTCATAATAGTTATTGGTCCGGTAATGGGGTCGGGGTAGGCTTCGTCATGCAGGACTATAATATAATAATATGTACCTACGGGCAATGGCTTTCCTTTGTATGTTCCATCCCAACGTTCTGATGTTGGATAACCTTTACTGTAAAATAATTTTTCACCCCAGCGGTTGAAAATCATGACTTCACAGTTCGGGAAAAGTTCTATCATATCAATCACCCATGTATCATTAATTCCATCACCGTTGGGTGTTATGCCCGATGGTACTCTGATTTTTGGAATTACTGTTATGGTTACAGAATCAATAACTTCGCAACCATTGGCATTCGTTGCATATAGATAGTAGGTAGTTGTTTGCAACGGATGAGCATTGGTAGCAAGGCTTGATGAGTCTTCAAGTCCTGTGAATGGCATCCACAAAAACGTAGCAGATGGGTCTGAACATATTCCACTTAACAACGTGGAATGGTCGTACAATATAGATTGATTTATACCTGCATCTACGGTAAATGGAGAATAAACACCAATCGTAACGGAATCAACAGCAAAACAAATACTGTCATATACGGTGAAATAATAGGTTGTGGTTTGGGTTGGTTTAGCAAAGGGATTGAAAACAGTGCTGTCGCTTAATCCTGTGCCAGGTGTCCAGAAATAAACAGAACCTCCAAAGCCATATATTTGTACAGAATCTCCATAACAAATAGTAGTATCGCTTTTAGCAGTGGCATGTACTATAATGGTTGAATGTACGGAAACAGAATCTTGCTTTTTACATCCATGGGCATCGGTAATCGTATAATAATAGGTTCCTGAAGATAAACTATCCAAATGCAATAATGAATCGCCCGTGTTCCATACAATTTGATAAGGCATAGTTCCACCGGATAGGGTAATCGTAACAGAACCATCATTTGTACCCGTGCTGCATAATGCCGTAATAATACTGGAACTGTCTGAAAGAGCAGTGGGTTGACCAACAAAATAACGCATGCTGTCTATACAATTATGTGCATCGGTCAAGGTTGCACTGTATAATCCTGTGCACAATGCAGAGACAGTAGAATCTGCTCCACCGTTGCTCCATTGAATAATATATGGCTGTGTCCCACCATTGGGTGATAAAGTTATACTTCCTGTGCAATCGCCGAAGCATTGTATGAGGCTGCTATCCTTTATACTTAAATATAAACTGTCGGGTTGGGTAATAGTAATGGGTTTAACACGTGAACATAAACTGTCATCGGTAACAGTTATGCGGTAAGTTCCTGCACACAAACTGTCTGCCTGAGAAGTATTTTGAGATGGTACGGTATTCCATATATAATTGTACGGTGGAATACCATTTTGGGCTTGTGCGGTTGCAGAACCATTGCATAAACCAAAACATGTTACCATACTTGAATCTATTATTTGTAGTAACAAATGCGAAGTATCTGTAATTTCAAATGAACTTGTCAATGTACATCCATGTTGGTCAGTTACCGTAATGTTGTATAGATTGGCACTTAATGAATCAATAGTAGGAGTGGTTGCACTGTCGGCATTGGCATCCCATTGATATTGGTAAGGTGGTGTTCCACCATTAACTACGGCTGTAACTCTTCCACTGGAATCGCCACCACAGGCTACATGAAGTATATTCGTAAAATTAATTTGCAATGAATCGGGTGCAACAAGCGTATAGGATGACGTTGCTATACAATTGCCCTGTCCTGTCACAGTTACATCATAAGTGCCTGCACATAAATCTGTCAAAACTGAATCGGTTAATCCGTTTGACCAGTTATAAATGTAAGGACCAAGAGAACCTGTGATAGTTAATCCTAAACTTCCATTGCAATCGCCATAACATAGTATTGGATGAAGAACGTTCACCGTTACTGTCATTAGCCCGGGGTCAACAATGGTAACACTGTCACTTACCACGCAATTATTGGAATCAGTAACGGTATAATAATATGTACCAGGACACAGACCGGAAGCAATAGAATCCGTTTCACCCGGTATAGACCATACATACGATATATACGGAGGTGTTCCACCTGTTGGTATGAGTATGATAGTTGCATTACATAATCCTGAACAGGAAATAGGAATGATAGAATCCTGTACTGCAAAAACGTTGGCATTATTAATATTCACGGTGTCTATGCGTGAACATAAACTGTCATCAACTACGGTAACTGTATAAGTACCTGCACATAAGTTGATTGCTGTTGAGTCGGTTTGAGGAGGAACAGTGTTCCATAAAAATGTATATGGAGGGAATCCACCAGTAACAGTGGCTGTAGCAGAACCATCGCAATCGCCTTCACAACTGATTTGATGAATATGAGTTATTGTTAATGAAAGATTGGATGTATCTATAATAGTTACTGAGCCAACAGATGTGCAACCATTCGTATCGGTTACAGTTACATTATATATATTTACACATAACGAATCGGCTGTGTTGGTTGTTTGGTTATGAGCATTGGCATCCCACTGGTAAGTGTAAATACCTGTACCACCTGTAGCAACCACAGTAGCAGACCCAACACACGTTGATGGTCCACAAATGCTTGGTATTATATTCGTAAATGTCAATTGAATGGGATCTGGTTGAAGTATCTGAATTGAATCAATGATTTGACAATAGTTTTCATCTGTAACTGTTATGTAAACCCAGCCAGCACATAAACTATCAGCAACATTTGTGGTATCTCCATTAGACCATATATAATGATAGGGGGGCGAACCACCTGATATTGATGCACTTGCTGTACCATTGCATGAACCATTACATGTTATATTTTGAACGTTTGTTACGTTAATAGTTAATGCTGGTGGTTCTGTTAATAAAACTGAATCTATCGTGCTACAATTGTTAACATCACTTATGGTAACATGATATAATCCCTGACAGAGGTAGTTGATTGTATCCGTCTGCGACAACAACGGGTCATCCCATTGATAGGTATATGGAGCACCATTTCCACCTGAAGGAATAACATATACAGAGCCATCACACGATGAGTTACAAGATATGTCATGAAGAACGATAACTGTATCATCTACCAGCGGAGGATTATTTAATGTGATAGATGTTGAACGTTTACATAAACTGTCATCTGTAACGGTAACATAAAACGTATCTGCACACAGACCCGATATACCAGGATTAATGTTGCCTGTGTTCCATAAATAAGTATAAGGAGAATAACCTCCTGTGCCAACAACGGTGATTTTTCCGTCGCATAATCCGCTGCATGAAGGATTTTGTAATAAAACAATGGAGATGGATAAATGAGAAGTATCTGAAACAGCAATACTGTCAATTTTAAAACAACCGTGAGAATCAGTTACTGTAACGTAGTAAGTTCCCAAGCATAAGGAATCGGCAACAGGTGTTGTTTGATTGCTTGCGTTTGCATCCCATAAATATGAATAAGTGGGAGTACCGCCCATTACCAGCACTGTTGCTATACCGGTGCAATTTCCACTGCATGCTACTGGTGTGGAAGACATCATCAATTTCAAACTGTCAGGTTGTGTTAACTCTATAGAATCAACCTTTTGGCATAAATTGACATCACTGATGGTTACATATATCCATCCCGCACATAGATTAGTACTAATAGTTGTTACGCTGCCATCATCCCACAAATAAGTATAGGGAGGAGTACCGCCGGATGGAAAAACCTGAACAGCACCATTACAGTTGCCATAGCAACTAATGGGTTGTGTAATAGAAAGTGTACTTAAAATGGCTGTTGGTTCTGAAACTATTACAGAATCAGTTGTAGTACATGTTCCGCCTACGGTTACCGTAACGTGATAAGTACCTGCACAAAGATTGGAAATGCTTGCTGTAGTAGAATTCCCAGCATCATCCCATAAATAGGTATAAGTTCCGTTTCCGCCAAAAGCATGAACAGTAACCATACCGTTGCATGTATCATTACAGGTGATGGCTTGGTCTATAGTGATAGAATCGTCAAGTACGGGAGGATTGGTCAAAATGATTTGCAAGGCATTCATGCATAAACTATCATCGGTAACAGTAACATAAAACGTATCGGCACATAAATTTATTCTTGCAGGATTGAAACTGCCATCATCCCATAAATAGTCATAAGGTAGATGACCTCCAGAGGCTGCCACTGTTATAGCACCGTCACAGTAACCAAAGCATGAAGGATTTTGTTGAAGGATAATATTTAGTGTTAGATTAGAGGTGTCTGTAATATTAACGGACGTTGAATTGCTGCAACCATTATTATCCGTAACTGTGATGAAATGAAATCCTCCACAAAGCGAATCAGCAGTAGCCGTTGTTTGATTATTGGCAGTGGCGTCCCATTGATAGGTATAAGGATTTGTACCTCCACTGACTTGTGCTGTGGCTTGTCCCGAGCAATCGCCATGACAGTTTACATGAGTTACATTGATAAAAGTTATTTGAATGCTATCGGGTTGTGTTATATTTATTGAATCAACTTTTGGACATGAATTGGCATCAGTTGTAGTAACATAGAGCCATCCACTACATACATTGCTGGCTGTATTTCCACTATTTCCATTAGACCATGTGTACCCATAAGGTGGTGTTCCTCCAACCGTTGCAATTTGTACTGTTCCATCGCACTTCTCAAAACAACTAATAGATTGAGTTATGGTAAGTGTATTTACAATGGGAGCAGGTTGCGTTATAGTTATAGAATCTGTTTTAGTGCAACCATTACCATCCGTAATAGTAACATAAAAAGTTCCTGCACACAGATTTGAATTAATTGGGGTTGTTACACTATTATTCCATAAATAAGTATATGTGCCCGTACCACCAAAAGCATGAACGGTAACTGTAGCATTGCAAACGCCGTTGCAAACAATGGGATTAACTAACGTAATAGAATCTCCAAGTATAGGGGGATTATTTAATTGGATGGACAAGGCTCTTGAACACAAACTGTCATCGTAAACCGTTACATCATACGTTCCAGCACACAGGTTTGTCTGATTGGGTTGAGAAGGCAAGACAGGATTCCATATATATGTATAGGGTGGATAGCCACCGGAAGTTGTAACTGTTATATCCCCGTTGCATGTTCCGTAACAGGTTGGGTCATGTTTTGAAACTAATGTTAGTGATAAATTAGAAGTGTCTTTAATTTCGAATACATTGGTAGCGGTACATCCTAAATAGTCCGTAACTGTAACATAATACAATCCTGCTGTCAAATTAGATAAACTGGGTCCGCTACACGGACATGCTGGTCCTGTCCAATTATAGGAATAAGGAGCAATACCACCATTTCCGGTGATAACTAAAGTTCCTGTATTTCCTCCATTGCATGCTACATCGGTAGATGAAACATAATCTGCTGTTAACACAGGTGGTTCATTTATAATGATGGGATTAGTAACAATCGTACATCCTAATGCATCGGTAATGGTAATGGTATAATTTCCGCCCGATAATCCATTAAATAGATTGGAAGGCTGATTGCCACTTCCAATATTATATTGATAGGCAGGAACACCACCCGATACATTGACCAAGATAGAACCGTTGGCACTTCCATGACATGGTGTAACATCTGTTGTAGTTACAGAATTAATCACAAGAACAGTAGGTTCTGTAATGGTTACAGAATTTCCGACCAACGTACATCCATTAGCATCGGTAATCGTAGGAGTATAAGTCGCAGCAGATAATCCAGTAAAACAGTTGTTTGCCTGATTACCGCTTCCGATGTTGTATTGATAGGGAGGTGTACCACCATGCAAATAGATGCATACACTTCCATTGTTATCGCCATTACATGGTTGAATGTTGGCTGAAATAACTGAATCTATAGATAAAGCAGGTGGTTCTATAAATGTAACACTCGATGTAGTAGAACATCCATCTGCATCAGTTACTGTAACAAAATAGGTGTCTGCACATTTTCCACTGATGATGGGGGTAACATCGGTTATATTAGGAGACCAGTTATAAGTATAAGGTGCTGTTCCATTTAGAACAAGAACGACCGCTCCGCCTGTACAGTCACCATTACACTGAATGGTACCGGTTGTATTAATAGTTACTTGCAAATTGAGGTTATTGGTTATAACAACAGAATCTATGGCTATACATCCATTTGCTTCGGTAACAGTTACTTTATAGGTGCCGGCACACAAATTGGAAATGGTTTGTGTAATACCACCATTAGACCATATATAAGTTATGGGAGCAAATCCGCCTGAAGAATATACGGTTGCCGAACCATTGCATACGCCACTGCACGAAGCATTTATTTTTGAAATGGAATCAATATTCAAATCAATATCTGTAATTGTAACACAATCTGTTGCAGTACAATTGTTGGCATCGGTAACGGTTACACAATATGTTCCGCTGCATAAATTTGAATCAACTTGTGTAGTGGTACCATTAGACCAGTAATAGGTATAGGGAGATGTACCTCCTTGCGGAGTAACAGTAGCAGAACCGTTACAAAATTGATAAGGATAAGTGGACGGGTCAAAGTTAATAAGCCATGAAAAAATATAACCATTATCATAGCCCCAATTATCAATAACAGAAATTGTCCAATCGCCATAAATCGGACATCCTATCAGATTAGTAAAACTTTCATAAGGAGTATAACTTCCGGCCGGTAATGTATGATAATTGTTTGATTCGTTAACCATTGTTCCATACATGGGGGTATTGGAAAAACAATAATCCCATCCCGTTCCAGGAGGATTTTGTGCAGGGTCATAAGGATCTATACCATCGCTTTCATTGGGTATGCCAAGGAATTCTTCAAATCCAGGAATATGAGAGTCTTGTTTTAATATAGATGATTGCCCGTTGGGACAAATAATCTTTATTTCCAAATCTCCCAACCATGAGTGTTCCATATTCAAGCAAATAGAAGTAATATCTGAACTGTTGTTAATGGATGCACCCGATGGAAAATCTGTTTGTGTGATACTGGTGGTATAGATTGTTCCATCGCCATCGGGTATAAATGTTGTTCCGGCAACCACCGTAGGGAAACTGCCACATGACATAACCGAGTCGGTAATGCTGGCAGTTAATGCTGGTGGAGCCAGTATTTCGGTTGAATCTATAGCAGTACATCCGTTGGCATCGGATACCGTAATATAATTCCATCCGGCACATAAACTGTCTGCTATTGGAGTGTTTTCTCCATTATTCCATAAATAACTGTATGTAGGCGTTCCCCCCGTAGGCGATACAGTAGCCGAACCGTTGCATGAGCCACCGCATTGCATGTTGGTTTGAGATGTTATAGGTGCCTTTAGTACAGATGGTTCTGTAATTTGAATAGATAATATTTTTTTACATGAATTTGCATCAGTAACCGTTACAAAATATGTTCCTGCTTGAAGATTTGTAATATGTGTCCCGTTGCATGGGCAACTTGGTCCGCTCCATACATAAGAATATGGAGATACGCCGTTGGAAACAACAATATCAATCCAGCCGTCTGCCAGCCCGAAGCAACTTACGTTTTGATGTGTTTCTGTAATGGAAATGGCATCAGGTTCAGTAACAGTAAAGAAAGTATCTTTTATACATCCAAGGTTATCGGTTATTGTAAGGTAGTATATACCGGCTGTTAAACCTACAAGCGTTGTATTATTTGCACCAGTCGACCATTGATAAGAATAAGGGGCGGTTCCGCCTGAAACGTTAATATTGATAGAGCCGTCATTGCCTCCATAACAAGTAACATTAACAATATTGGCAGTGATAATCATAGCAGCGTTTTCTGTAATGGTTACATTTAATGTTTTGCTGCATGTGCTTCCATCTGTTACAGTTACAGTATAATTACCTGCACACAAGTTGGATATATTTTGCTGGTTGCTTGAAAAACCATTTGGACCCGTCCATGCATACGTAATAGGATTAACAGCACCTGCCACCGTTAAATCAATGCTTCCTGTACAAAGTCCATTACAAGTAACATTTACATGTGTCTCGGACAGAATCATACCTGGCGGGTCTATTAACGTTATGGTTTCTGTTTTGGGACAATTATTGGCATCTTTTACTGTTACATTATAGGTACCTGCACATAAATTGGGTTGATTAGGTTGAGGAGGCAAACCATGGTCCCATGTATAGGTCATGGGAGGTGTACCACCATTGACATTCAAATTAATAATGCCATCACAATACCCATTACACGTAGGATTTTGAGAAAAATAATTAATCGTAATATCGGGGGGTGAAGTTATCTGGAAACTTCTTACTTGTGTGCAACCATTAAAATCTGTGATGGTAACCCAATAGATTCCTGCACAAAGATTGGTCAAGTTTGGACCACTACATGGACAACTAGGACCTGTCCATGTATATATATAGGGTGGTGTTGCACCCGTTACAGTCAAATCTATTTTTCCAGTACATTGACCATAACATAGCACATTAGTTATATTTCCAACAATGTTCATGGGTGGCGGTTGAGTAATAATAATGGTCAACGTTGATGTACAAAAAGCCGCATCGGTAACAGTAACACTATAAGTTCCTGCTTTTATGTTTGATAAATTGGGTGAATTGGGGCATGGACAACTGGGTCCTGTCCATGTATAAGAATATGGAAGTGTTCCGCCAGATACAGTTAACTGAATAGAACCGTCTGAACCATTAAAGCATGACACATTGGTATGTGTTTCAGTAATGGAAATTGAGTCGGGTGAATTTATAGTAACGCTCAAGGTGGATGTACATCCGTAATTATCGGTAACCGTCACATTATAAACACCGGCTAAGAGGTTTGATATGTCTTCGGTTGTACAGGGACAACTGGGACCATTCCATGAAAAAGTATAAGGAGCAGTACCCCCGGAAACGATTAGATTAATTGAACCAGTAGCAAGTCCCGCACATGTAACATCGGTATGTGTTTCCGATAAAACAATGGCACTGTTTTCTGTAAGGGTGGCAGGATTACTGACAGCCGGACACCCATTGCCATCTTGTACAGTAACAGTATAAGTTCCTGCTGCCAGATTATTAAAGGTATTGCTTCCCTGATAACCCGTGCCAATATCATAATCGTAGGGTGCCACACCGCCTGAAAAATAGGCTGTAATAGAACCGGTACTACCATTACAAAATACAGGTGTATAAACCAGCGAGTCAAACGTGAGTACCGGAGGTGCTGTTATATCAAACGTAAACGATTTGGTGCAGGCATTGTCATCGGTTACTGTTACGGTATAGATTCCAGCACATTTATTTTGAATAGTGTCATTATTTTCACCGGAAGACCAACTGTATGTTACAGGATAAATGGCAAATTCAACATTATAAATAATGATACTGCCATCGCATTTGCCGGCACAACTCTCATTAATAATTTCCACATCTTCTTCATAAATATCCATCTCGTTAGGGTTGAGAATATAAACGCTTGCCGTTACAAAAGAACCATCCGTATCACGTACACGAATTTGATAAGGTGATGCTGAACCACATAAATCCGTGATTGTAAAAGGGAAATCGCTGGCTTGAAGATTATTATAAATCAAAAATCCACCTCCCAAATCAGGAGGTTTTGTTACACGTACCTGAACAGGAAATGTCGGTGCTCCATTAATCTCAATGGTAATCGTGCCATTGCATAATCCTGCACAAGTAACATTCGTAGAAGAAACAGTAATTGAAAAATTGCCTTTAGCATCTTTTGAACTTATATCAGAAATCGTATCGCTGGCTTGAATAATTTGAAATGAATTAATACTGACTTTTTTTTGAGCGTAGTTTGTAAAACTTATAAAAAGTAAAAAAAACAAAAGTAAAGTTTTTAAGAATGCATTTATATTGTTGGACAGTAATGAATAATTTTTTGAAAACAATCTGTTTTCCTTATCCCACCATCTTCTCCTGAAAAAAATATTATTCATATACATGAAATATAATATTAATAAGTAAACGCTTTTACGGATATATGGATATTTTGTTTCAACATTCGTTTTCATCTCAATTACTTTTATTTATAGACGTGAAAAATGAAAATATGGTTGCCCTTCATTTTTTGTTCTTTCAAAATATATACTCATCGCAAATATTATAATTTATAACAGACGCAAAGTTATAACAAACTTTACGTTTTAAAAACATTTATTTATAAATAGTATGTAATTTTGACCATTCAATTTGAAGTATATTGAAGGATGAATTTTGCAAACCTTTTGTTAGATAAATATCCGTTGTTTCTTGCTCCGATGGAAGATGTTACTGATTCTACTTTTCGATATATATGTAAGCATACAGGTGGAGTGGATGTAATGACAACCGAATTTGTGTCGTCGGATGGATTGGTATATAACACTAAAAAAAGTTTAAAAAAGTTGATTTTGTATAAATATGAACGTCCCATAGGTATTCAGATATATGGACATGTTCCAGAAAGAATGGTTGAAGCCGCTCAAATTGCCGAGTCCTTTCATCCCGATTTTATTGATATTAATTTTGGTTGTCCGGTGAAGAAAATTGCCAATCGTGGTGCCGGAAGTGGCATGTTGAAAAATATACCTTTATTAATAGATATTACAAAAAAGGTAGTAGAAGCAGTTCATATTCCTGTTACGGTAAAAACACGTTTGGGTTGGGACGAAAATTCAAAAAATATTTTATCTTTGGCAATGATGTTGCAGGATGTAGGCATTCAAGGGTTAACGATACATGGAAGAACTCGAAATCAAATGTATACTGGCGAAGCCGACTGGACACTGATTGGTGAAGTAAAAAGCAATCCACACATTACTATTCCCATAATTGGAAATGGAGATATTACAACACCCATAAAAGCAAAAGAAATGTTTGATAAATATAAGGTGGACGGAGTAATGATAGGACGTGGCAGTATTGGAAATCCATGGCTGTTTAGTCATATCAAACATTATTTTAATACCGGTGAATTGCTTCCTGAACCAACCATTGAAGATAAAGTAACACTGGTAAAAAAACATTTAATAAAATCTGTGGAAGATAAAGGTGAGTACGGTGGCATTATTACCATGCGAAGGCATTATGTGCAGTATTTTAAAAATCTTAACAACAGTAAAGAACTTCGTTTAAAATTACTAACATCCACAACGGTATCAGAAAATTTATGTATCTTGGACGAATTTTTAAAACGTTATAAAACCTCTAATTCTTTTGAGTAATGCATTATATTTTTTTCTTATTATCCAAAATTTTTCTTTTTGTATTTTCACCGCTAATATGGATATTTGCTTTATTATTGTGGGCATTGTTTTCAAAAAAGCCCAAGCGAAAAAAAACACTCCTCATTATTTCAGTGATAATACTGTATGTTTTTTCCAATTCGTTTCTCTTAGACGAAGTAGTACGATGGTGGGAAGTACCCGTTGTTAATTTGTCACAAAGCAGCAAACATTATGATTATGTAGTTGTGTTAGGAGGAATGATGAGTTATTATGACACGCATAATAAGCAAATAGGTTTTAATCGCAGTGTGGACAGATTGATGCAGGGTATTAAAATTCTTAATCAAAAAAAGGCAGATAAAATGATAATTAGTGGCGGCGATGGTTCTATTTTAAAAACAATGGGCAGGGAAGGCGATTTGTTAAAGCAATATCTGACGGATATTGGTTTTAATACCGACAGCCTTCTGATTGAAAGTGATTCGCAAAATACACACGAAAACGCTACTAATACAGCATCTTTATTGAAAAATCAAAAGAAACACTCCGTTATTATTGTAACCTCAGCCTTTCATATCAGACGGGCAGTGGCTTGCTTTAAAAAACAGGGCATCGATGCCGATTACTTTCCAGCAGACCGATATGCTGGTAAGCGAAAATTTACTTTTGACCATTTATTTATACCACAAATTGAAGCCATGGAAAAATGGAGCATTCTAATACATGAAATATCGGGCTATTTGATTTATAAAATGGTTGGTTATGCATAAGAGTGAAGATATTGATTACCTAACTTTAACATATTTTTTATACACTACAAAAAAAATGTAGATTTTATT
>CAYSIN010000032.1:0-28157 GCA_964431135.1 uncultured Bacteroidales bacterium | reverse complement strand
GTCTAAAATATTACAGAGACTTAGAAAACACATTAGATACAAGATACGAAGAAGGAATAAAAAAAGGAATAAAAGAAGGGATAAAAGAAGGGATAAAAGAAGGGATAAAAGAAGGGATAAAAGAAGAAAAGATACAAACCGTAATCAATGGATTAAAGGAAGGACTATCCATAGAAATAATATCAAAACTAACGGGAGTAAGCGAAAAACAGATTGAAGAAATTAGAATAAAATGGAGCAACAACCTATAACAAGGTGCAAGTTTCATGCTGCAAGTATTGATAATGCTAAGCCTTCGGCTATGTGCAGATTAATTTTGTATGCAGCACGAAAACCTGCACCGAAACCGGTTGAATATAGTCATTTCAGAAAAACTGGGAATATAAGACTATTGAGAAAAGCAGATGTTCCCTTAATAAAAAAAAATCTTACAATTAAAGTTGTCGGAGACTTTTCAGAAATTAATGTCGTATTTTCTCTAAAAAATAACAAAAAATGAAAACACAAAAAAAACCCTTTTTGATGCTAGTGTTCTTTTTTATGGTATCTTGTATGTCACAAGTATCAGCTACGGTAATAGACACCATTTATGTGACTGCTAATATGAGTACAGAGACACATAATATCTGTAGCAATGCAAACGACAGTGTAATGATGCATTGTCCTATTGGGCATACAAACATCAGGTGGATGGATCCGTTTTCACAAACCATAGATGGCCCGGATTCAGTCTTTGTAACAAGCAGCAATCAAGGACATTGGAGATTCTATTCTGACGAATTAGGAGCATGGAAACATATATATATTTATCTTGTTTCAGCTCCTTACGAACCAGCAAGTATGGCCAATGATACAAGCGTTTGCACCACAAGTCTCTTGCTTGAATTGAATGCAGAGAATCCAGCATCGAGTTATTTCTGGTCCACAGGAACAACCACACAGTGGTATGATGTTACTACACCAGGCACCTATGCGGTTACGGTTACCAATACATGTGGAATAGGAGTGTACAGCAAAACCATCAGCTACAACAACCCTAATGCTCCGCATCTTGGACCCGACCAGGTATTCTGCTGGGGTTCGACATCCGTATTGGATCCGGGAAGCACGAATGTTGCGACCTATCAATGGTCTAATGGGAGTAATTCACCTATGCTTACTATCGACACTACCGGCACCTACTGGGTGTATGTGGTTGATAATGCGGGATGCAGCGGTCGCGATACCGTGCAGATTACAACACTCGTACCGATTGGTGAAGAGATTTGCTACGTCGAGTTTGATACATTAACGTGTAAAAACAACATCAATTGGACAAGTAATTTACCGGGAAATTCGGATTCGGTTAGAATATATAAGGAAATAAGCCTTGGCGTTTGGGATTTATTGGGAACTATGAGTAATTTAGATACAAATTTTATAGACATTGGTTCAAATCCACAGGCACAATCATATTCTTATAACATTAGTATAGTTGACACATGTGGAAATGAGTCTGCAATGTCACAGCATCATACAACAATAACTTTGCTTTCCGCTTACGATGTAGGAACAAACACTTATGGATTTACATGGTCAGCATATCAGGGTTTGACAGTTACAGATTATTATTTGTTCGGGATAGATGCAGGTAATAATGTAACACAGATTGCAACAGTACCGGGCAATATTTATATGTACAACTATGTGAATCCAAGCACTAGTTATGTCAAGTATTTTGTTGGTTTTGAAACGCCTGACTGTTATGGAAGTAAAGCAAATGTTATTGTAAAGTCAAACTGGGTGCAATCGGTTGTATCAGGAATTGAAAATCCTACGCTTTTTGAATTTAGTGTATTTCCCAATCCTGTAAATGAACAATTTGAAATTCGTACTTCTTTAAAAAATTATGAAATTGAAATAACAAATGTATTCGGACAGGTTTTATTGAAAGAGAAGCATGAGAAAGTAGTCAAGGTAAATAACTTTGCTCCAGGAACATACATTTTAAAAGTTAGCGGAGATAATCTTACAAGACAGGAACGAATCATTGTTTATTGATGAAAAACGACCAGTTGTTACCAACCGCTATAGCGGATGCCCTGTGGGTCACAGAGCCATAGCGACAAAACGTTAGCAAGTCGGCATTAACCAAAGCCAACTGACAAAATTCATTTCATTCTTTTGTTAGCGGTTTGGTATAAAAAGGTTGTGTTGCAATTTTTTAATGGTATCCGTTTTTTACTGAACTTTATTTTTTCTAAATGCTGCTGCTATAATGGCTGTTGCCACAGAAACATTTAACGAATCTATCGGTACTGAATTTTCAGGAAATGGTGGGATATACAATTTTTGTGTAATAAAGGGATCTATCTGTTTTGAAATGCCATTGCCTTCGTTTCCCATGACTAAAATACCACTTGGCTTCAGTTTTGCTTCGTATATGGATGTTCCCGATAAAAAGGCTCCATAAATATTTATTTTTGCAGTAATAGATTTAAAAAAATCAGGTAATGGCGTTTGAATAAAAGGTAACTTTGCCACGGCACCCATAGACGATTGAATAACCTTTGGATGATACACATCGGCTGTTCCATTTCCCAATACAAGGTAGTCAAAGCCAAACCACAAGGCTGTGCGTATAATGGTACCCACATTTCCTGCATCCTGCACTCCATCTAATGCAATGCCCAATCCAGTATTAATATTTAATTTGCTTTTGCTGTATTTTTTTTGTTCAAAAATGGCAATAACTTCCTGCGGTGTTTTTTGCAACGATGCTTTTTGAATTTCATGGTACGTTGTAATACAAAGAAATTTTTCTTGCCCGGATAAATATTTACGTGCCCATGCTTCTGTTGCAAAAATATGATATGGCTTCCATTGATGTTGAAGAAATTCGCATACCGATTTTGTCCCTTCTACTACCAATAATCCTGTTTGCTGCCTGTATTTTTTTTGCTCCAGCGAATGAATAAGTTTTATTTGTGATTTGGAAAGCATAAAATCAGTTACCATTTAACAACGTGTTTTTCATACTTTCACCAATCAGATTTCTTAACGGTTACAGGTTTTGTTATGTATTCTTCAAATTGCTGAACGGTGTTTTTCATTTCCTTATCCATCTGTTCCAGATAATAATAATTTTTAGTAGTAAAATCGCTGGATGACGTATCGAGCCATTTTTCTATGGGTGTATAAGAAGTTCCTTTTAAATTAATTTCGTTAATAACTATGCGAACTTTATTGTCCTTGTAATTTGTGGTTATAGTATATTGAACAATTCCTCGCATGGTTTGAATGCCATTTTTATCGACTGGATTCAGTATTTTTATTTGATGCTTGCCCATAATGGTTCCTTCCTGCGGATTATCCTGACGAATAACACCCGTTGGATTTTTGTAATACAACATAAACCATTGTTTCCCCTTTCGGTAAAGCGAATCTTTGCTGGCATTTACCTGAAATATTTTGGTATAAGTTATGGTCTTAGTGGAAGAATCTATAGGCAAAGAAGGTTTTTTATATTCTTCTTTTTGTGCAGTTACTGTCCACACAATAAAAAAACAAATACCGGTAAAAATAAATTTTCTCATAACTTATGTGATTAATGTTGCACGAAATTACTGATTTTTTTAGAAAAAAAATAATTTTATTATATGACATGCAGAACAAATCCTTTTAGATACTCTCCTTCGGGATGATAAATGCTAACAGGGTGGTCGGGTGGTTGATGTAACGAATAAAGAATGGAAACCTGACGCTTTTCGTTTGCTGCTGCTACAAAAATTGCCTGTCTTAGGTCTTCAGCCGAAATAACCTGTGAACAACTGAAACTGAAAAGCAAACCTCCCGACTGAACGTGACGAATGGCTTTGGCATTCAAATTTTTATATGCCACTAATGCTTTTTGGCGATGGCTATAATGTTTGGCAAAAGCAGGCGGGTCAAGTATAATAATGTCAAATAATTCTTCCGAATGTTGTAAAAAAGTGGATACATCTGCCGAAACATTTTCTATTTTTTGTGTTACCTGATTTAATTCATAATTTTTTTGTGCAAGTTCCAATGCTTTGACAGAACTATCCACAGTAATTACTTTTTGTGCATTGGCAGAAGCCGCATAAACCGAAAATCCACCGGTATATCCAAATAAATTAGCAACCGATTTATGATTGGTATACAACGATAAAAGTTTTCTGTTTTTACGCTGATCTATAAAAAAACCTGTCTTTTGTCCTTCTACTATATCTATCCAAAATAAATGTCCATTTTCTAATACCGATACAGGATTTGGGGAAGTTCCCCATAAAAAATCATCTTCGTGCTTATCTGTAAATTTGAATGGTAATGTTTGAAAACTCTTATTGTATATGGCTTTTACATCCTTGCCCAGTTCAGATTGAAATACATCGGCTATTTCGTTTAGTTGTAAATACATGCCAGCACTGTGACATTGCAAAACAAGCACACCATTATAATAATCGGCAATCATACCGGGCATTCCATCACCTTCACCATGAATTAAACGAAATACATTGGTGTTGTGATTATCAAAAAAACCAAGGTTTTGTCGCAATTGTATGGCTTGGTGGATTTTTCTTCTCCAAAAATTGGTATCAATGGGCTCTTGTTTAAACGTTAAAACTCTAACACTAATGGTATCGGGCTGATAATGCCCAATGGCAAGAAAATTTTTCTTATCGTCATAAACTTCAACCACATCCCCTTCGGAAGGATTTCCGATTATTTTATCCATAGCACCCGAAAAAATCCAGGGATGATATCGCTTTAACGATTGTCCCTTGTTTTTTTTCAAATAAATTTTATAAGGACTAGGGTTGGTATTCATCCATCAATTTTATATAAATCAAATAACTTACCCATGCATCGGTTGCCGCATATTTTACTTGTGCATCTGTAAGTATAACCGATTCCCAATTAGATAATTGTTGACGTTTGCTCAATTTTTTTTGAAATAATTGTTCACACAGTTTCTTTAAACTTAATACTTCCAGATTGGTTTTTTTTACAAGCGTTTGTATTTCTATAAACGATTGAGGTATAAATGGCTCGAGTTCCTGCAATCGTTTAATGTCCTGATTTATTCCTACTCCTGCTTTAATAATATTTCTGTTTTCAAAAATCTGTATCAATTCAGCAGGAATTTTATGTTTTATCAACCGGAACAAAATAGCATGACGGTTAGTTGCAAATTGAATAAGCGAAACTTTATTGCTAATGCCTTTTTTGAAGGAAGGTCGTGTTTCGGTATCAAATCCAACAATTGGCTGTTTATTAATAAATGAAATTGCCTTTGTATATGTATCTGATTCCTCAGATGTCAGTATTATTTTGCCATTAAACGAAATGTATTCATCCTGACTATGCTGCAACGGAGCCGGTTTTTTTGTTATGATTCCCATTCTTGTTGGCGTTGATGAATAATCCAGTGCGACGTATCCACGTCTTCCATTGATGTTCCTTTTTTAGGATGAACCTCATTCAATAGTTCTTTCTTGAAAATCGTAAGCGTGTGTAATACTTGCAAGGCTGATAATACACGTTGTCCCCAAAACAGTTCGAAATTAGACTTGCAGGTGTATAATGCCGATTCCATAATTGTTTCATCGCCCGACTGATAATGCATAACTACATTTTTTATATCCTGATAAATATCGGCTATGACCTCAGAAAGCGGCTCATACGTTATTTCATTGTTTGGTGATGCTGTTTCCGGAATTTCACAGTCCATATCTAATTCACCAAATTTTTCTTCAAATATACGCATCATGAATTGATAAATATCTTCGGTTACGAAATTTTCCATCATCGATTCCTCATATTGTTCAAATTCTGGCAACATCTTCGTTTTTAAATAAAGCAACGGAAATAAATAATTGAGGTAGGATGCCGTTTGAAAGGAAGAATATGATGAATTGTCTTCACAAAAAAGAATAAACTCTTGACTAACCGTAATAAATTCAACGGTGTTTTTATGAAAAACACGTTTGTTCATGAAAGATAGATTACTTATTTTTTTAATGCAATGGCTTCAATGCCAATCATGGCACCCATGGGCAAACGAACTACACCATACGCTGCACGGGCAGGTGCGCATTGAACAAAAAAGGTAGAATATATTTCGTTTACCCGTTTAAAATTATCCATGTCTTCTAATAAAACAGTACATTTAATAACATCATCGTAAGAACATCCTGCTGTTTCTAATATAGAACCTAAATTTTTTAATGCCTGATTGGTCTGCTCTTCAATACCGTCGGTTAACATCCCTGTCTTTGGATTGATCCCCAGTTGACAGGATATAAATACAAATCCATTCGCTTCAACAGCTTGACTGTATGGACCTATAGCTTTGGGCGCATTATCACATGAAATAATTTTTTTCATACTTTTCTTCATTTCTTTATTGGACAAAGGTACTGTATAATTTTCATTTTATTCATATCCTATCGCTAACTTACGTTACAAAAAAAATAAATTAATACCAAACCGCTAACAAAAAAATGAAATGAATTTTGAGTTTCCTCACAAATTAACAAATCAATAACTACTTTTTAAGGGACGACTATTTATTAAAAATTGTCTTGTACATTTGTAAAAAATATTCAGTATTTGAATTTTTATTATACATATAAGGCTTTTGGATTAACTGTACGTTCGGAATTTGAACTGTTACACTGGTTGCCTGCTGATAAAAATGTCCATGCATCTATATCTATCATTCAACAAAAAGTTGATAAAATCAACGGTACGGTATTAATCGAAAATTCACATTATACACTTACAACAGAAGGATTTAATTTTAGTTTTAAAGGCAATGTTTTTCATTATTTACATGCTGAAAGACTATTATGTGTAATTCGTGATTATCAGAACGAAGTAAATTTTTTTCAAGCATTATACGGACCAGTTTTTTCAGTCATTGCTTACTTTTTCCATCGTATTCCGTTGCACGCATCGGGTATAGTGCTAAAAGATAAAACTATTTTGATTTCAGGAAACTCAGGAAGTGGAAAATCTTCTATTGCGTGGTTATTAATCCAAAAAGCCCATGCTCGTTTTTTTGCCGATGATGTAACCGTATTGAGCAAAAACGATAATGTGGTTATGGCACATGCGGCTTTTCCTGAAATAAAGTTATGGAATGATATGGCAACGCTGTATCAATTAAACAAACAAAACAAGATTCATCCAGAAGTAGAAAAATATTTTATTTCAGCAGAACATTTTTTTGTGCATGACGATTTTAAGCCCAATGCTATAGTAGTTATTCAAACAACACCCCATCATCAACCAAAAATAGAACCGATTTCGGGGACTGAAAAGTTTGCATTATTATATAAGCATCTTTATCGTAAACAACTTACTCAAAAAGTTTTTGCCTCATTGGATTTTGAAATACTTACCATGCTTGCCAAACAGGCATCCATATATTTGCTTCACCGCCCTCAACAAGTAGTTGAAAAGGAATGGACTGTTTTTATTGCAGATACATTTTCTAATTTATGAACAAAGAATCTTTACATAGAAATATTGTTTGGCTTGCCTCATATCCCAAATCGGGGAATACATGGTGCCGTTTGTTTTTAGCAAAAATAATGTATGATATTCAACAAATAAACAACATTCCAATTCCTATATACAGTTCCAAAGAAATGATAGATCCGTTTTCCGATATAGATATCAGTGAACTCCCATTAAGCGAACTTCATTTCTTACGATTGGAAGCATTCAAAAAAAAATCGGAAGAAAAAGAATCCCTTTTCCCTGTGAAAATTCATGATAAATTTGTAAAAACCTGCTTCAATATGCCCTTTTTACCCTTTGAATATACGCTCATGGCAATCTACATTATTCGCAATCCGCTCGATATTTGCATCTCCTTGTCTAAGCATTTGGGAAATTCCATTGATGCCACAATTCAAAAAATGAATTCGCCCAATTACATGTTTGCGCACAATCACTATCGTTATTTATCACAACTTCCGCAACATCTTGATACGTGGTCACAGCATGTGAATAGTTGGACAACCCAACAGGAAGTTCCCGTTTATATTATTAAATATGAAGATTTGATATGTGCCCCTCACGAAACATTTTCAAAACTGTTGCATAAATTGGACATTCCGTATTCGGAAGAGCAATTGCAAAATGCTCTTCGGTTTTGCTCTTTTGATAATCTGAAAAAGCAAGAACAACAATATGGCTTTTATGAACGCTCTTTTTATACGGAACAGTTTTTTTCTACAGGGAAAGCCGGCTATTACAAGGAAATTTTAAACTCACAGCAAATAGAAACCATTATTCAACATCATTTTAAAATCATGAAACAATATAATTATGTCTGATAAAATTGAACTGACTACCGTAGTACAACGAAAAGCCAATATTGCCTTTACCGATATTGACCACGAAATAATGTTGTTGCATCCTGAATTGGGACGTTTTTTTTCGTTCAATAAAATAGGTTCCGACATTTGGAATTTAATCCAGAACCCCATGGAGGTAAATGAACTGGTAAAACAATTAACAAACAATTATGAAGTAGATGCCCATACTTGCTTTTCAGATGTGAGTTATTTCTTAACTTTACTCCTCGAAAAAAAATTAATAGAAATAATTGCCTGATACATGTCTTCCTTGTTTCAAAAATTTATAACTCTGTCTTCACTCGAAAAAAAATTATTCATCGAGGCTTATTTTTTTTCTGTTTATTCCCGTTTTGTTATCAAAATATTTCCTTTTAAATGGTATGAAAAATCATTGGGGCAAAAAAATAAAATATTGCCCGCTACCAATTATTCAAATCGGGAAATGCTATCATATATTAAATTTGCTGTACGTCGTGTGTCTCGTCATTCTTTTTGGAGAAATCAGTGTTTCGAGCAATCTTATGCTACGATGTTAATGCTTAAGCGAAGAAATATTCCTTATACCCTTTATTTTGGATTGCAGCATGAGGACAAAACACTTAAAGCACACGTGTGGATTGCCACAGGCGACTTTTATTTTGTAAACAAAGGAAATATTAATTTTACAACCGTATCTACCTATTCCAATTAGACAATGCCAGCAGCATGGGGTTACATATCGAATAAACCGTTGGACTGTGAAGGACAAATTCATGAAACACTAAAAACAACATTCCCCTTCAAGCATGATTTTATTTTTTCAAAGGAAAATTTTCATATTGGTTTTTTATTGAAAGAAAAAGAATCGGTTACTGTAAATCGACAATATATTTTTGAGAACGAAGACGAAATCGTGTTTTGCATGGGACATGTGGATAATATAAATGAAATAGCACATATAATAAATATGCCCTCCATAAAACCATTACACGAAACTTTTATCATGTACCAGGCTTATCTGGCAAAAAAAGAAAAAATATTTTCATCGTTTTTGGGAGCATGGCTTTTTGTTTCCTATCAGAAGCATTCAGGCGAACTGATATTGGCTCGTGACCACACAGGCATATATACATGGTACTACACCGTTTTAATGAATAAAATTATTTTTTCAACACACATTGCACCCATATTTTCCTGTAATGAGGTTTCCAAAGAAATGAATTTATTACAACTGGCAGGTATTTCCGTTGGCTTTCCCGGTAAAGCAGACGAAACATCATTTCTTCAAATTAAAAAAGTTCCACCTGCACAAATTCTTCATATACTAAATAAGCACGTTATTTCCCGAAAATATTGGTCAACAGATGCCATTAAACCCCGTTACTATAAAAACCGACAGGATTATTTTGACCATTTTATTGAATTGTATCGTCAATGTATTTGTGAAAAATTCATTGGAAATAATTTGGCAAGTACGCTCAGCAGTGGATTAGATTCTACTTTTGTTACAGCCATTGCTGCCGATGAGTTGTCCAAGCGGGGAAAAACATTGCATGCCATAACCTCCATTCCTTTATATGATACGCAACCCAAAAAATCAACACGTTATTCCGATGAAGCACCATTAGCATCGCTGGTGGCAGCAGCATATCCCAACATCATTCATCATTTTGATAACGCAGAACAAACCAATCCGATAGACGGACTTTTAAAATCGTTGACCATTCATCATTATCCGTTGCGAAATGCTACCAATCAATACTGGCTAAACTCTTTATTTGAAAATCTAAAACAACTGAACATAGATACCTTATTGATTGGGCAAATGGGAAATATTACCATCTCCTGGCCTTTTTTCGATTCGCCCGTATCATTAAAAAATAAAACAACTCGATTGCTTCGTTCTATTTTCCCTATTGATTTATGGAAAAAACCTTCTTATATAAAAAATAGTTTCTTATCTGAAGATTTCATTCGTGAAAATCATTTTATGAAATATTTATGGGACAGCCAATACAAACCTTACTATTATTCACCATCGTTAAAACGAATACGTCATTATTATTTTGATTTTTTTCAACTGACAGGTTATACTTCGTGGCAGGAAAAAGCCGATTACTACGGCATGAACGTATTTGACCCCACTGCTGATGTTCGTATTATTGAATATTGCTTTTCGTTACCCGATGAACTTTATAAAAACAAAAACGGTCATCGCTTATTGGTTCGTGAAGTGGCTAAAAACTTTCTTCCTGAAAAAGTTATCAACAATAATTCTCGAGGATTGCAAGCCTCCGATATTCAACTCAGGTTACAAAATGGCATAAACAATTATCTTCCATTAATAAAGCAAACACTGGATAGTGTAAGTAATACCAAAATTTTTGATATGCCTAATTTAGAAAAAAATTATCTATTGTTTAAAAATTCTCCTTATGTGCTTTTACGTATTTTTTTTATTTTTTTATTCATTAATTTTGTAACTTCAAAAAAAAGAAACCGTATAATTGGATAAATTTATAAATTTATGTTTATGAAAACAACCATATTTTCTATCGTCATTATGTTGACAAGTATATCCCTTTCCTTTTCACAGGGATTAGTTTGGTCAAAACAATTTACAGGTATTGGACAAAATCAACCCAATGCCATAATAACCGATAACAGTGGGAACATATATGTGGCGGGAAACTTTAACGGAAGTATTTCGCACGATACGTATAACCTTACAAGTAGAGGCTTACAGGATGTATTTGTCGCAAAATATACATCGGCGGGCACTATCGTATGGATAAAACAAATAGGTGGAACCGGTACTGAAAGCATGTATGGCTTGGCGTTGAGTCCAGATTATAAACATGTTTATCTAGGAATTACTTTTAATGGTACTACGCAAATAGATGGAACGTATATTACCAGCGAAGGGTCAAACGATATTATGCTCGTAAAACTCAGTAATAGCGGCTCGCTTGAAAGTGCCATAAACGAAGCCTATGGTACTTTTAATCAAGCCAACGGTTTTTTAAGTGTAGATGCCAGTGGAAATATTTACATGGTAGGAACTTTCACAACCGATGTAACTTTTGGTGATGGTACTGTAAAACTTAATGCAACTGCTGTGGACAGACAAAATTTTATCGCCAAATTTGATGCATCTGGAAATATTCTTTGGGCTAATTTGTTGGAAAGTACCAGCGATTTAACTTATGTAAGAACAGTTACTACCTTTGGTAGCGATGTTTATATTTCAGGACAGTTTTCCGGTTCACTGATTTTGCCCAACAGTACTATAACCAGTACTAATTCCATGAGAGATGGCTTTGTGGCTAAACTTAATTCAAGTGGTGCTGATTATTGGTGTCGCCGTATTAGAGGTTCAGGAAATGACATCTATGTATATCGCCACAATACAGATGAAAATGGTAATGTTTATCTGGCAAGTTATTTTTTGTGCAGCCAACTGACCATTGATTCAACACAAACCGTCAGTTCAAATTTACATCCATCCAATACAAGTACAGGGAAAAGCGATATGCTTATGTTAAAATATAATTCCAACGGTACACTTCAATGGGTAAAAAAATATGGTACCACAGGTAACGATAAAATATGTAACATTTCATCTGCGAGTGGAAAATTTGCATCCGTAGGTTCCTTCACAGGAAGTATCAATATAAATGGTATTAATCTTACCGCAAAGGGTGGTACCGATGCTTGCATGCTCATTGGTGATGCTTCCAACGGAAATGTTACATCGGTCAATACAGGAAAAGGAAAAGGAAATGAAGAATCATGGGTAAATATAGTTAGTTCGACTGCAAGGAATTATTTTTTCACCGGTGAATTTTATTCCGATACACTAACACTGAATACGACCAATTTGATTAATCCTAAAACAACAACACGCGATGGTTTTCTTGCCAAATATGGATGTTTTGATAATGTAACATTTAACGCTACACCAACAACTTGTCCCAATAGTAGCGACGGTAGCATTACCGCAACTCCTTCCAGTGGAAGTGAACCTTATACTTATTTATGGTCAACGGGTGCAACAACACAAACCATATCCAACGTGGCTGCAGGAACGTATTATGTAACGGTAAGCGGTTCTAGTAATTGCACGTTAACATCCTCCTATAATTTAACCAGTGAATACGTTTCATTGCAGGCTACCTATTCCAAAGTGGACCCTTGCTATGGAGGTGTTAATGGCAGTATTACAGCATTGCCTTCTGATGGTAAAACACCTTACTCTTATAAGTGGAGTAATAATAAAACAACTCAAACTATAACGGGACTTAGTGCTGGAACTTATTATTGTACTGTTACTGATGCTTGTACCAGTTCTGTAATTTTAACAGTAACACTTAGTGCCAGTCCACTAAATGTTGCAACTTCAACAACGCCCACGAGTCCCTGTATTAATACGGGAACAGCGACTGCTACTCCAAGTGGTGGAAAAACACCTTATACGTATAAATGGAATACAGGCCCAACAACTCAAACAATTACTAATTTAGCCCAGGGCAATTATTATGTTACTGTAAAAGATGCTTGTAATGGTCAGGTATCCAAATCGGCTTCGGTTAGCAAAAAGGTTATTACTATTTCTCCAACTACCACATGTACTCCAACAGGGCAATGTAATGGAACAGCCACTGCCAATGTAACCGGCGGAGACTCTCCTTATACTTATTATTGGAGCGATGCGGCACATCAGACCACACAAACAGCAATTAATCTATGTTATGGCCTTTATGCTGTTACGGTTAAAGATGTAAATAACTGCAGTAAAACAGCATCTTCCATTAAAGTTACTAATTGTGCTAAATCTGCTGAACAAGAAACATGGAATGACGATATTTCCATTTTCCCCAATCCTGCTACCGATTATATTAGCATTTTTATCAATTCAAGTGAAAATATTTATACACAAATGGAAATATACAATTATGCCGGTGAACTTGTTTGCAAAAAAGCATTAATCGCCAAAGAAAATGAATTCAACATTCATATTAATAATTGGGCAAACGGTGTATATTTTATAAGGTTTAATAACGATATAGAAACAAAAACAAAATCGTTTGTAATAAAACGATAAAAAAAACCTTGCATATATAAAATATTTATTATACCTTTGCCGTTCGTTTTTTAAAGATAATCGTATATGAAAAGAACATTTCAACCTTCTAACCGCCGTCGTAAAAATAAACACGGTTTTCGTAAACGCATGTCAACTGCCAATGGTCGCAGAGTATTAGCAGCCCGTCGTGCCAAAGGTCGTAAAAAACTTACCATAAGTGATGAATTAAAAGGTAAATAAATTCTCCTTTTTTATTATAAAAAAAGTAAGGGTATAGTTATTATGCCTTTACTTTTTTATTTTTTTGAATGGTATGTTGGATATTGATAAGATTATTGAAAAGCGATTAAAAGAGCAAAGAATAACTGTAAACGAAGCCCTTTTTTTGTATAAGTCGGCATCACTTTCAAAACTTCTATATGCTTCTTATCAAATAAAAGATTTCCTGTTCGGGAAAAAAGTTTTTTATGTTCAAAACGTACATATAGAACCTACCAATTATTGTGTCAATAAATGTAAGTTTTGTGCTTTTCATAAAGAACCTGATGAAAACAATTTTTGGGAATATTCCCAAAATGAAATTTTACAACGATTGCAGCATATTCCAGAAACTGTGAGTGAAATACATATCACCGGTGGTGTTCATCCCGATAGAGATTTAGATTGGTATGCTACGTTACTAAAAAAAATCAAACTCGCTCGTCCTTCAGCAGATATTAAAGCATTTACTGCCATAGAAATAAATTATATGTGCAAAAAGTCGGGAGTAACCATATCAGAAGGATTGCGTAAATTAAAAGAGAATGGCTTATCCTCGCTTGCGGCCGGTGGTGCAGAAATATTCAATCCCGACATAAGAAAGCAATTATGCCCCGAAAAAGGACCAGCAGATATCTGGATTAATATTCACCGACAGGCACATCAACTGGGAATTGTTTCTAATGCCTCTATGCTGTATGGGCATATTGAAACCCCTGAACATCGCTTGGAGCACTTAAATACTATTCGACAATTACAGGACGAAACGAATGGGTTTAATGCTTTTATTCCATTAAAATTCCGTCGCCAGCACAATTTTCTTTCTTATCTTGATGAATTGCCATTTATAGAAGACTTAAAAATAATCGCTATCAGCAGGCTTTTTTTGGACAATATTCCTCATATAAAGACATACTGGCCTATGCTTGGTAAAGATAAATCTTTTATTTGCCTTCATGCTGGTGCCGATGATTTGGATGGTACTATTTATAACAGCACAAAAATCTATTCCATGGCAGGAAGCGAAGAACAACTCCCTTCCCTGTCAACAGAGGAAATTACAGAGAAAATTTTAGAAGAAGGATTTATTCCTGTTGAACGGAATCTTTTTTATCAGGAAAAAATGTAATTTTGCATTCAACCTTTATTCAATATTTTACGTCTATACTTAAAATAAAAATATTATGAAATGGAAACACTTTTTTATGGGATTACTGTTATTAATAACAGTTACGGGATGCATCAAAGACAATTTTGATTTTGATAAACTGTCCAACAATATTAATTGGAATCCAAATATTGCTGCACCCGCTGTTTACAGTCATCTGACTTTGCGGGATTTATTGCGGGATTACGATATGCAACATCTTTTTGTAGAAGATTCAACACACTTTTTATATTTAATCTACAACAAAGAAGTATTCTCGTTGCCTGCCATAAACTATGTCGCTATTAACGACCAGTCGTTTCCAACAGAACAATTTATGGGCAATGATTTTACATCACAGGGATTTCCGACCCCAAATACAACGGTTATTGTAACCAAAAACTTAATTTATACACTTAGCATGCAAATGCCTTCCGATGTATTTGACAGTTTAATTTTAAACAACGGCACATTCAGGTTACAAGTCAGTTCTACCTTTCTTCATTCCGGGTTACTTACAGTGACCTTTCCAACTATTCGCAAGAATAATTTACCCTATTCCAAAACCGTTAATTTGGATGCATCCGGCTCTTTTACCTATGACCAAGGTTTTAGCGATTTAACCGATTATAAGGTAAATATGCCCACAAGCAATCAGTTAGCCTATACCATAACGTTAACATTAACCAATACATTGAGTAATCCAGTATCGTCAACGGACCATGCCGATGTTACCATGAGTTTTTCGAATATGAAGTATAAGATTATTTATGGAAATTTTGGACAGCGAACATTCCCTATTCAGGAAGATACCGTAAATGTTGAAATATTTAACAATGCCTTAACGGGACAACTTTTTTTTATGAATCCAAAAATAAAATTTCATCTTTATAATTCCATGGGTGTACCGTTAGGTGCTGCTTTTAGTAATTTCAGAATATATTCATCGAGTGATGAAAGTTTTCACCCCTATTCCATTCCTACGCAATATAATCCATTACTAATTAATGCACCGCTAACACACGGAAATTATGAAATGACCCATATTATTCTCGACACAAACAATTTTCCTACTATTCGTGATATTATTTATAACAATCCACGCTATTTTTATGTTCAAACCAATGCCATGATGAATCCCCCGGGTACAAGTCAATACAATTTTATTGCCGACACAAGCAAATTGGGACTGAATTTGGAAGTGGAACTACCATTGTGGGGACGTTCTACAAAGTGGATTTTGCAGGATACTGCTGATTTTGATTTTTCCGATTATTATAAAGATTCAACCGTTGATTTGCATAACATTCAATGGGTAAAATTCAATATCAATATATTAAATGCTATGCCAACCGAAGCAGGCGTGCAACTCTATTTTACCGATTCTTTATATCATATAGTCGATTCCATGTTTACTCCACAAACCACAGAAATTATACAAAGTGGCATTATCAATGCACAGGGCAAGGTAATTCAGCCAACACGAAAAATAACACAGGTAACCTATACGGGGAACAGAATTGCAGGGCTTGCACCCGTTAAAAAGATATTGATTAGAGGCTATATCAATACGTTTAATCATGGAACTACCAACGTACGCTTTTATTCTGATAACTATATTGATGTTAAATTGGGAGTACAAGTTCAAGGGCATATCAATACACAAACTGATTTTCATTAAAAAAGGAGATACAGGTTATGAAAAAATGTTTGACTATAATCATTACTTTGATTTGCCTTAACATGCAGGCACAGCAAAATCAAACCATGTACTTTATGCATATTCCGCAAGCCAATATCACCAACCCTGCTATTTATGGACCTTGTAAAATAACTATCAGCGGAATTTTAATTCCTCTTTCAGGGCAGTTAATTCCGCCTCTCTATCTCAATTATAATAACAACGGATTTGCCTACAACCAATTTATTCACCATGGAACCGGATTACAAGTTGATTCTTTAATAATGGATTTTCCCAATTTGATAGATAAAATGCGAAAAGTAAATTTTCTTCAACTGGAAACACAAATTCCATGGATAAACGTAAGTTATATATGGAAAAACTGGTATTTCAGTTTTGGCATAAACGAAAAAATAAACTTTATGGCAAGTATTCCACGAGACTTGATATTGTTAGGATGGGAAGGGAATGGTCAATCGTTATTAGGTGAAAAGGCTTTCTTAAGTTATTTGGGTTTAAACATGAACTGGTTTCGTGAATATTCGCTGGGGGCAGCCCGTCCCATTGATAATAAATGGACGGTGGGTGCTCGTGCCAAACTGCTTTTTGGAAAAGCAAACCTGTGGTTTAAAAACGACCAGTTTACATGGAAAACAAACAAAGATGATTTTTCCTATACTTTTGATACCGACATGCAAGTCATGCAAAGCCAGCCATTCTTTGACATCACTCAGTTTGAATATAATTATGCTCAAGATTCGCTTATGTTTGATATGGATACTATTCTCAACCCTGACGACATGACCTTTAAGCAAGTAAAAAAACAAGTTATTTTTAATAAAAAAAACAAGGGTTTTGCCTTAGATTTGGGAGCCACTTATAAATTTAATGAAAAAATAACTTTTTATGGCAGTTTGCTTGATTTTGGTTTTATCCGATACAAGCAAAATGCCAGTGGCGTTAGAACACAAGGGCAATTTTATTTTGATGGATGGAATATTCAACCCTATATTGAAGGCAATGACTCTATTTCTGAAGAAAACACACAAGCATTTGTCGATTCGGTTATACAAATATTTAATCCTCATCTGGTTAAAAAAGCATACACCTATTGGCTTCCGTCACGACTATATTTGGGTTGTACCTATAAGTTCAACGATAAATATAATGTAGGAGCACTTTTTAGAGGCGAATATTTTCTTCGCAGGGTTCATACAGCATTAACATTAAGCGGTAATGCACAATTTGCCAAATGGTTTAGCAGTTCGATTAGTTACACCATACAAAATAATTCATTCAAAAACCTTGGACTGGGCTTTGCATTAAAATTTGGCTGGTATCAATGGTATATGGTAAGCGATAATATTTTTGGATTCATTTTTCCACAATCTAATCGTACTATTAATTTAAGAATGGGTATGAATATGATTTTTGGCTGTAAAAAAAGGCAAACAAGTATTATGCTTGATACAAAATTTATGCAATAAATAAATAATTTATCAACCATTCATGCAAAATTACATTTTGATAACTATTTTTGTCCAAAAAAGAATCATGAAGTTATGATTAAATATGTATTTTTATTTTTAATCCTTACAGGAAGTATTTCTTTGTTTGCACAGGAAGTAAACTTAGACCAACTCGAAGAGCGGGACAATCATACATTTTATTTAAAATTGACAGGTGAGCCTTATACAGGACCTTGCATTGGACGCTGGCAAAATGGTAAAAAGAAATACGAAGGAACTTTTAAAAAAGGACTTAAAGACAAGACATGGACTGAGTATGACGAAGACGAATTAAAGTTGTTTGAAGGTACATACAAGGATGGTATGCTCAACGGTACGGGTACTTTTTATTACGCTTATGGACAGGTAAAAGAACAGGGAACTTATAAAAATGACCGACGTGTTGGCAAATGGATAGAATGGGATAAATTTGGGAAAACAAGCAAAGAAGTAAATTACCAAACCGTCAATGAATGGTACTCCAAGACAAGTAAAAAGCAGGAAGGAACATTAAAAGACGGTAAAAAGCATGACCAATGGATAGATTATTACGAAGACGGAAAACCTAAACTTATCATTTCTTATATTGAAAACAAAAAAAATGGTGAAGAAATAGCCTTTTATCTTACTGGCACAAAACAATATATACATACATGGCAGAACGATTCACTTAGTGGACCTTGGTTGGAATATTTTGAAAACGGGAAAATAAAACTCAGCGGAAACATGGCTCATGGGTTTAAGGATGGGAAATGGATAACGTATGATGAACAAGGGAAAACTGTTTCTGAAGATGAATATAAAACAATCATTAAATATTATCCCAACGGTGAGAAAGCAGAACAGGCATCTTACAAAAATGATAAGAAAGAAGGAGAATGGCTCTGGTGGTACGAAAATAATCAATTAAAATTTAAGGAAAATTACGTCAACGGTATAGCCAATGGTTCATGGGCATCGTGGTACGAAAATGGTGAAAAGAAAACCGAAGGAGAAATGCTGAACGGAAAGAAGAATGGAAAATGGATTGAATATTATTCCAATGGGAAAAAATCGGTAGAAGAAAATTATAGCAACGGCATACTTAACGGTACTAAAATTGCTTATCACACCAATGGACAAAAGAAACTTGAAATAACTTATGAAAATGGACAGAAGGTCGGAAGTCAAATAGAATATCATGAAAATGGTTCCAAATTGTTTGTTGGCAATTGCAAGGATGGAAAATTAAATGGCATTTGCACCGTATATTACGACGATGGGAAAAAGAAAATGGAAGGAAATTACGTAAACGACCGTCGTGAAGGAACATGGAAAAGTTGGGATAAAAGTGGAACCGCAACAGCAGGATTGATTTATAAAACCATAAAAGAAAATTACCCATCAGGCAAACCAAGTCTTGAAGGTACTACCTGTAATGATAAAAAAGATGGTTTATGGCAATGGTGGTACGAAAATGGACAATTAAAAGCCATTGAAAACTATAATATGGGTAAACTTAATGGAGAAAGTCATTCATGGTACGAAGATGGACGCGATGCATACATTGGCAATTATATAAATGGTGCTAAAAATGGGCTTATTCAATCATGGTATAACAACCGTCAGCCTTTATTTGTAGAAAACTGGGAAAATGGTGTGCAAGTAGGCGAATATAAAGAATGGTATGAAAACGGACAAATAAAAACCGAAGGCACTTTTGTAGATGGATTAAAAGATGGACCTTTTAAAACTTATTACGATAATGGACAAAAATCTTCTGAAACTATTTATAATAAAGGGAAAGAAGATGGTAATGTTATGGAATGGTATATAAACGGGCAAAAAAAATCGGAAGGTTTTGCTAAACTCGGAAAAAGATTGGGAAAATGGACTGAATGGTACGACAATCAACAAAAAAAATCAGAAGGCAATTATGTCGATGGCAAAAAAGAAGGGAAATGGCTTACTTATTTTGAAGATGGCAAAATCCAACTCGAAGAAAATTTTAAGGACAACAAACTTTCCGGGAAACGTGTTTCTTATTATGCCAATGGTAAAAAAGAATCTGAAGAATACTACCTTCTTGGTTTAAAAAATGGACAGATATTAACATGGTACGAAACGGGCAATCGCAAATCGGTCGAAACATGGGTAAACGGAAAATTAAATGGACTATCTTCCTATTACTATGAAAATGGAAAGGATAAACAAAGTGGTACATTTAAAGATGACAAAGAAGATGGACACTGGATTGAGTATTTTGAAAACGGTAAAAAAGCCAGCGAAGGGAATTATATTAAAGGTTTGAAAAATGGTATGTGGACTGAATTTTATGAAAGTGGTGCCAAAGCGTGTGAAGGAAAATATAAAGACGGGAAAAAGCAAGGAATATGGACTTGCTTTTATGAAAATGGTACTAAACAAATAGAAGGAAACTATACCCTCGATAATAAAGATGGTGTTTGGATTGAGTTTGACGAAGGCGGCAACAAAAAAGAAGAAACTACTTATAAAAATGGTGTCGAAACCAAGTAAAGTTGCGAATATTTGATGGTCTCTTTTTTATTATCGAATACGATGGAATGAATTATTTGGATTAATAAAAATTTATATTCCGTATTTAGAAAATGATTATTTTTGAACTGTTTTTTAAAATCGCGGTTGAATGCTTTCAAAATTATTTTTCAGTATAATATTAACTTTTTTGTTTATTTATCAGGCTTTTTCGCAGGGGAGTCAAGCGGTAGTATTAATTTCGGGCAAGGTGTTGAACGAACGTACCATGGAACCTGTTGAAGCACGAATAGTATGGGAACTGCTACCGCAAGGTCAGGAAGTAGGTATTGCCCGTTCCGACCCCAGCAATGGTAATTATAAAATTGTATTACCACATGGTAAAAAGTACGGCTATATGGCTTTAGCCGAAGGTTATTATTCGGTTACTAAATTTTTAGACTTGACTAATCTGGAATCTTATACCGAAGTAGATGAACAAAATTTGTTTATGGCACCTGTGCTGATAGACCAGGTAGTACGTTTGAATAATGTTTTTTTTAAGGATGGTACAGACGAATTACTGCCCGAATCGCTTTGCGAACTCGACCGGTTTGTTTCTTTTTTGAAAATAAATAAAAAAATAACCATAGAAATTTCCGGGCATACAGAAAAAAAAGGTGATTCGACTAAAAATATGAATTTATCTTTACGCCGTGCTCAAAAAGTTGCAGATTATTGCATAGAAAAAGGCATTAAAAAAGAAAGAATTGTGGCTAAAGGCTATGGAGACAAAGTCCCTATTGCTTTTAACAATGACGAAGATGGTAGAGCCATGAATCGCCGTATTGAGTTTAAAGTTTTATCGGTCAAATAGCCCTCTAATTTTAATAACAACTTGCTAATACCATCTCGTCAGCAATGACGAGACTTTTAGTCAAAAATTTCATGAATATTCTAAGTAGTCGTACTTTAAAACGGATTTTAAACCCAAAAAATGAGGTATGACGGGGAATACAGAGAGAAAAAATAGAAAATGTAGCAAATATATATTAACATTATATTGTTAATAATTATTTTATTAAATAATATTTAATAGCAAATATATTATTATATTTGCGTCATGATACAATATTGCACCCATAAACAAAACGGGAAGTAGAGACACAAAATTTTGTGTCTCTACTTCTTATTATGCAGGAAATACAGTGAAGCCGGCAAAATAAAAACGGAAGTGGAAGATAGACAAGGGATAGAATATGTTACTGCATATAGAGAAGAAATACGTTGCATGATAAATGAAGACACCATTCAATCGAAATTGTTTTCAAAAGATATCGAAGAAGAATTAAAGTTGATAAAATTAAATGTCCTTCAAATAAACAAACACCATGAGGAAATAAAAATCACTGAATTAACAAATTGTCAAAAGGAAATTTATAATGACTTAGAATAAAACCTGAATTATTATTAGAGTAGCAAATAAATTTAAAAAATATTTGCTGAAACCATTATAAATCCTATAAAATTAAAAGTAACATCCGTTAAAAAATGTTTAATACCAAACCGCTAACAAAAGATTGAAATGAATTTTGTCCCGTCAAACTAACCGTTTTAAAACAAAAGCGAAGCGTTTTGTTTTAATGAACTTGTTAGCAAGTCGGTATTATTGTGCTATAAAGGTATAGTAAATAAATCCCTTCTGCGAAGTTGGTGCCTTGTCATTAACTACGAAGCGTGAATTTAAGGCTGCTTCCTGAGCCGAATTGGGCAAACAACTTTCGTTGAGTGATGCTTCTGTTTCTGTAATCCTTGCTGCTGTAACTACTCCTCGCTGATTTATTTCTATTTCAATAGTAACTTTGCCATAGCCTTGACACTTATAGGCAGGAATAGGCAGTCGTACAGCTTTTCGCCCACCCGCATCATAACTGATAATCGCACTGCCTGCATAAGTCGATTTAGATTCATGAGGTGTTATATTATTATTTTCATTAAGCGGTTGAGGTTTATTCCAGTTTTGTACATCGGGTGTCTCATTGCTGTAATCCTTTATTAATACTCGCTGGTCTTTGTAATCGTTTGCCTGAAACACTTCTTTGGATGCCCCATGATTTAATAAACTCTTTGCTTCACGATAGTAATCCTGAAAACTTTTATTTCCTTCGGATAAGTTCTTTTCAACATTTTTTACGTCTTCTTCTCCTTGTGGCGTGTTTTGCCCGGTGGGTACGAATTGCGATTGGGCTACACCTTCGGGTTCTTCGTTTTGCAAAGTCAATACCATATCATTATTTTGATAATAATCGGGCTTCGATATTTCCAGCAAAATAAGAATGCCAATAATAATTAAATGTACAAACAGGGTCAATATAATGGGCAGAAAATACCGCTGCAAAAAATCATCCGTATTATATAGCCACTTGTCCAAATTCATGAAATATTAATATTTAGGAGGGGCAAACTGTTGATTAGTTTCGTCTATAATACGTAGTATTTCATCACGACCTTTTTTTTCTGGAGCGGAAGAAATAATATGAATAGGTCGCTCTTCCCAATATGTGTCAAAAAAAACATGAAGAGATTGAATATGTTTTAGAAGAACCACCGCCGTTATTTTATCTGTTTTAGTAGAAACAGCCACAAAGGGAATACCGTTTTTGCTTAACTGAAACATCAGAATGATATCTGTTCCCTGTAATGCAATTCGAGAATCAATAAGTACAAATACACACATCAAATTTTTTCTGCGGACAAAATAATCAAAGGTCATTTTTTGCCATTGTTCTCTATTTTTTTTTGATGTATGAGCAAACCCCATACCGGGCATATCTACCAGATACCAACTTTTATTGATTAAAAAATAATTAATGGTTTTTGTTTTTCCGGGCTTTGACGAGGTAAGTGCCAGATTTTTTCTGTTAACCAGCATATTGATTAATGATGATTTTCCCACATTGGACCTTCCAATAAAAGCATATTCGGGCATATTGGGTAACGGACAGTCTTTAATGCCGCTACAACTTTTACTATATTCTGCTGAATGAATAATCATAGTGTTATGGAATATAAATTTCCAGCCATGTAGTTAAACGGTCGGGACACAGCATTATTTTTTCCAAATCGGCAGGTATAAGTATGGTTTCGCCCTTATGGTACGGTTCTTTTCCATCTGCATGTTCTAATATGCCTTGTCCCTCTATGGCCATTAATATGACAAAACTGTCAAGCAATGCGTAATGTCGTTCCAATGGTTCAGTTAACGTAATCAGGTTGGTTTTAAAATAGGGGCATGTTACCAGCGGTATTACTTTATTAACATCTGTTTTATAAATTATTTTTGGTTCAATGGTTTTTGAAAAATCAATTGCATCCAGAGCAAGGTCTGTATGCAGTTCCCGGGCTTGACCATTCTTATCATGACGATGCCAATCGTATATGCGATAGGTAATATCGGATGTTTGTTGTATTTCTGCGAGCAAAACTCCTTTCCCAATAGCATGCACTCGCCCCGCAGGTATAAAAAAAACATCTCCCTTATGAGCAGGAACCTTATTTAGCAATGTCTCCACTTTACCTTGAAGCAGACAGTCCAGATATTCTTCTCGGGTAACGTCTTTATTGAATCCGGATATGACAAAAGCATCGGGTTCTGCCTGCAATACATACCACATTTCTGTTTTTCCGTAAGCATGATGTCGTTCACGGGCTAAAGTGTCGTCTGGATGTACTTGTATGGAAAGCACTTCGCTGGCATCAATCAATTTTATTAATAATGGAAATTCTTCACCAAAACGTTTATAAATGCGTTCGCCTAACAAATCTGCCATATACACTTCTACTATTTCATTCAATGTATTTCCTTTCAGAAATCCATTTTTAACGACAGAAACATTTCCTTCTACCGAACTTATTTCCCATGATTCACCCACATTTTTCAATGCTTTGGTGTTTTTTTGAAATACCGTTTGAAGTTTGGTACCACCCCATATTTTTTCGAAAAGTATCGGTTTGAACTTGATTGGATACAGCATATTTTTTTTACAAAATTACTTGATTTTTGTTATTGGCAAAAATAATATACCAAGTAATACCAAAACCACTATAAGGATAATTAATACCGACTTGCTAACAAATTCATTAAAACCATACACTTCTCTTCTAAAAAACCATTTACACAGGAGACATCTTGTATGATTGTTACTGCTATATCTTTTATCTCATTTTTTTGTACCTTTGTCATTATTATAGATGAATACACACCATTACACAATTGAATCCCAAAAGGTATCCATTGGTTTTGAATCAATGGAAAGATTTTTATCGTCTGCACAGACATGGCATGCACCACTGGTCTATATTTGCGATTCAAACGTATGTGATTATTATCCCTTTTTAAAAAAACTTTCTCCTGTTTTTTTCATTGAACCATCTGAAGAAAAAAAAACACTGTCCACGCTGGAATTGCTGTTTCATTTTTTTTACGAACATGAAATAGACAAATCTTTTACAGCGATTATTATAGGTGGCGGTATTACCTGTGACATAGGGGCTTTGGCATCTGCGTTATGGCATCGAGGCATTCAACACATACTTGTTCCTACTACTCTATTGTCTATGACCGACGCTGCCATAGGTGGTAAAACAGGAGTTAATTTTGAGTTGAAAAAAAATCAAGTAGGTACGTTCTATTATCCTCAACAAATCATTATTGACATTTCGTTATTGCAAAGCCTTTCGTATATTGAATTTCGACAAGGACTGGCTGAAATAGTTAAACATGCTATTGGATTTAATTATGACTTGTTTATTCAACTTGAAGAAGAAAAAGTACAGAAGCAATTACTAAGCAAACAATTGCCATTAGACCTGTTGCAAAATTCTATTCAAACCAAAATTTCCATTATTCAGCAAGATAGTAACGAAAAGAATATTCGCAAATTATTAAATATTGGACATACCGTTGGGCATGCTATTGAATTGACATCTCACATTAAACATGGTGATGCTGTAGCATTGGGTATGATAATAGAACTGAATATGTCCATAGAGATGGGGTATGCATCAAAAGAAATTTTTAGTCGTTTAAAAAGGGTAATAGACGTTTTTCAGTTTCCAATAGAAAGGTCTTTTTCCTATACAGATTTGTTTCATGCTGTATTGCACGATAAAAAGAGAAATACGACCGAACTTGATTTTCCTGTCGTTACGGGTATTGGAAAAAGTCAACTGTTACGCATAAAAATGGAACAATGGGGAGCAATATTGTCCAACGTATTGACATCGCATGAACCTTGAAATATCTATTCCGTTTCTGCATGGAACGTGGAACGCACCGGCTTCCAAAAGTGAATTAATAAGAGCCATTGCCCTTGCCATGCAATGCGAACAGACTTCCATACTTAAAAATACCAGTTATAGTACAGATGTATGGACTATGTTGCACATAGCCGAAACGTGGGGTGCCAAAATAAAAATATTACCTTCTTCACTGGAAATTACCGGTTGTAAAGAACCGTTATCCAACACGTATGTATGTAACGAATCGGCATTGTGTCTGCGATTGCTACTTCCCATTCTTGCAAGCCATCGGGGTACCTTTACACTTTATGCAGAAGGAAGTTTATTAACCCGTCCTGTGGGTGAATTGGAATCGATAATAACCATACTTGGTGGAACCATTGAAACAAACCATGGGTATCCGCCTGTAACCATTATAAGACCTATACACAGCGGTATAGTTACGGTTCAGCAGCCAATTAGTTCACAAGGTATAAGCGGATTACTGATGGCATTGCCCTTACTCAAAGGAGACAGTCAAATATACATTCAGCAACCCGTCAGCATTCCGTATCTGCAATTATCATTAAAATTTTTAAACATGGCGGGCATAAAAATTCATGAAGATAAAACCTTTTCTTCATTTATTATTCCCGGCGAACAAGTAATTCAACCGTTGAATGTGTCTGTAGAAGGCGATTGGAGCAGTGCTTCTTTAATAATGGTTGCCGCCACTATTTCTGGAAATGTAAATTTTCAGAATCTTAATATGGACAGTTTACAACCCGACAAGCACATTGTTGATTTTTTATCGTTACATAAAAGTAAAACATTACATATCAAAAGTAGTCGTAAATGGCAAGGCATAGAAGCCGACATTACACATTGTCCCGATTTATTCCCTGCATTGGTATTGTGGGCTTCGCATGCCCATTCATCAAGTAAGATACAAGGCATACATCGCCTTTCATATAAAGAAAGCAACCGACAGCAAACCTTTATGCAGGAATTTGGCAAACTGGGTACTGCTTTTAATGTAGAAAACGACACGCTTTACATACATCCATCTACCACTTTTAATGCTGCCATTATAGACAGCCACAACGACCACCGCTTGGCTATGGCGTGCGCCTTAGCCGCAACAGGAACCAGACAAAAAGTAATAATACAACATGCCGAATGTGTTTCAAAATCGTATTCTTCTTTTTGGGATGATATTAAATGCCTTGGTGCAAATATGGTTGTAACTGAAAAATAATACTTATACCGACTTGCTAACCAGTTCATTAAAACAATTCGCTTCGCTTTTGTTTTATATCAAGTTGCATTCAAAGAGGGTGAAACCCGAATTTATATTTTGAATTTATCCCAAATTTTTCAATAAACTTAGCCATCAATTGATTATCGTCTAAAGAACTATTTGGGTTTATTTCAGCCCATATATTGTCATAAACAGCAAGAAATGTATTTGATGTATCTTGCTGGCTCAAAGCAATATTAATATGAAAATAAAATGTAACCATGAGTATTAACAATATTTTATTTTTAATTTGCTTCATGATAAGAAAGTTTAAAATCCAATTAATAATGAACAACCTATTTGGTCATAAAAACAATTTATGGATATGTCTTTAATTTTAAATAGTTCAAATATTGAAAATAATTGTTTATTAAACACAAAACCATAATATAGTTTTGTATTTCTTTTAAATAAAATGCCACATTTAAATTTCATTTGAATATCAAGATTACTTTCCCAATATGTTGCAATTTCACTATGCTTATTGTTTAGTTTGTCATTAAATATTAAGATGTTATAATAAGGAATAACAAATAATGTATTGATTGATAATAACAGATTTAATTTTTTATTAAATTGTCTATAACTTTGAAATTCAAATAGTGGCGAGATAGAGTATTGGTTATGTTTAACAGTTGTATTTGTTTTACTTGGAATAGGATATAAATCCCCTTGAACATCACCTTCGTATTTATATTTAAAAAAGTTGTCTGCTAATTTTAATCCAATAAAAGAATTGAAAATGTGCGGTTTTTTAGATAAATTATATAAAATGTTAATTTCTGGTGAAAATCCATTATAATAATTATATGTTAAATTATAACTATATGGACCATTTAAAAAATCGTTTACTGTAGCAATTTTTGCATAATAATAATTACAACCAACAAAAAGAGACCATTTCATTGAACAATGATTAGAATCGCTTTGTCCCAATAAAACAACTGATATTGAAAAAAACAAAATGGTTATTTTTAATTTCATTTTATCTTATTTTCAAGTTCTGCAATTCTATTATATACCTAACTTTAACATATTTTTTATACACTACAAAAAAAATGTAGATTT
>CAYSIN010000031.1:0-28159 GCA_964431135.1 uncultured Bacteroidales bacterium | reverse complement strand
GCATGGTGAGATTGCTTCGCTACGCTCGCAATGACGAGAGGGGGTGAATAGTTATCTTCCATTTTATCATTCATAATTGCCTGTTACTTTCTTAATTATTTCAACTATGGAAGGATAGGAATTGGTTATTAATTGTTGCCATCTTTCTTTATCCACCCATTCTATTTTCTCAATGTTTTCTTCTATTTGTGGCTTTGTATTTACTTTCCTGTCGATATGAAAAATAAACCAGTATGTTTTTTTCAATATTCTTTTATCGTTAAGGATGTAAGTATGATATGAATAATCAAAAAATTCCGATTTTTCGGGTTCTACACGAACATTACATTCTTCAAGTATTTCGCGAATTGCTGTTTGTAGTGGTGTTTCACCAGATTCGATTTTCCCCTTGGGCAAATCCCATGTAGCAAGCCTGTATATCATCAACCATTCATTTTTCTTATTAAAAATTAACCCGCCTGCTGCCTCTATAAGCGTATAATGCGAGACAAATTGATTCCAACATGTTTCGATTTCTTTACATTTCAACAAGAGTGGAACATGTTTTTGTTCACTTTCAAAGAGTGAAAAAATAGAATCCCAATCAAACGGTTCGTAAAAAGTTATACCTTTGTGGCAAAATAATGCAGGGTCATCAGTTAGTGTAAGTTGGTTATTTATGTGATAAACCGTATAATTCATGAAAGAAGATTTAAAAAGTCAGGTTGCAAAAAACTTGTTGCAAATTAAAGCAATAAAATTGAATGTTCAACAACCTTTTGTATGGGCATCGGGATGGAAGTCTCCCATATATTGTGATAACAGGAAAACATATTATTATCCCGATTTGCGTTTATTAATCTGTGCTGGCTTTACAGGTGAAATAAAACAACGTTTTCCTGATGTTGAAGTTATTGCTGGTGTTGCTACTGGTGCTATTGCTTATGGTGTACTGGTTGCCGATATGCTCGAACTGCCTTATGTATATGTACGCAGTGAACCCAAAAAACATGGGTTGGAAAACCTGATAGAAGGAGAAATTCCAGAAAATAAAAAAGTAGTGGTCATAGAAGATTTGATTTCTACGGGTGGAAGCAGTATTAAAGCGATACAGGCATTGCGAAATGCTGGTGCAAAGGTGCTCGGTTTGGGTGCTATTTTTACCTATCAATTTGAAATTGCCAATAATGCGTTTAAGGAAAATAACTGTAACTATTTTACGCTTAGCAATTATGAAACGCTTATTCAAATTGCCGTTGAAATGAATTATATTAAGAAAGCAGACCTTGATACGCTATCTCTTTGGCGACAATCGCCAGATACGTGGAAACAGGAATAAACAGGTATGTTAAAAGTTGAAAGTAAAGTTGGTATTATTCATCGCAGTGCAGAAGATATTTTTAATGTATTCAGTAATTTCAATAATTTTATTTCGTATTTGCCACAGGAGCATTTTCAGGATGTTCAAATTACCGACGACAGTTGTTCCTTTACTTCCAATGGACAATTTATTAAAGTGCTGATATTGGAAAAACAGCCGTTCAAAACTATAAAATATGGAAGTGACGAAAATACGGCAGTACCGTTTTTTTTCTGGGTTCAATTGATACAAATAGAACCTTATGTATCAAAAGCAAAACTCACTATCCATATAGATATACCCTTAATGGCTCAGCCTTTTATAAAAGGAAAAATACAAAAGGCATTAAATACATTAATCGATAAATTTTCTTCTCTGTAAAAATGTTACCAGATTTTTAATCTGTCCGATGGTTTAATGTAATGCTTGTCGGAAGGTTTAATATTAAAAGCATTGATAAAATCTTCGAAATTGTAAACAGGCACGTTAACACGTACTTCGGCAGGCGAGTGTACATCTTCTTTCAAACGACGTTGCAATTCCTGTAAACGAATATTCTGACGCCAAACGTTGGCAAACGATAAATAAAAACGTTGAACGGGTGTAAAACCATCAATAGGTTGTTCATTGCCTGTAAGTGTTTTCTTAAGAGCATCCAGCGAAATACTTAATCCGCCCATGTCGGCAATATTTTCGCCCATGGTAAGTTCACCATTTACATGAAGTGAATCATTTATTAAATAAGATTCATACATGGGAATAAATTTATCTGTTTTTGCCTTGAAATTGGATGCATCTTTTTCGTTCCACCATTCATTAAGATTGCCGTTTTTGTCGTATTGACGACCCTGGTCGTCAAAGCCGTGTGTCATTTCATGACCTATGACCGTACCTATACCGCCATAATTAACAGCATTATCGGCATTGGCATTAAAAAAGGGCGGTTGAAGAATAGCCGCAGGAAATACAATTTCGTTCATGTTGGGACTGTAATAAGCATTGACGGTTTGTGGAAACATGTCCCATTTTTGGCGGTCCACCGGTTTATCTATTTGAGAAAGGATGTAATCAACTTCAAATTGTCTTGCGGCCAATACATTTAATATAAAGGACTGGTCTTTAACGGCAACGGCAGAATAATCTCTCCATTTATCGGGGTATCCTATTTTTAAATTTATAGCATCCAGTTTTTCAATGGCTTTTTGCTTAGTTTCATCCGTCATCCAGTCTAAATCTTTAATATGTTCGCGAAAAGTGGATTTTAAATTTTTTACCAGTTCGAGCATACGTGTTTTATATTCTTCCGGAAAATATTTCTGAACATATAATTTACCAACGGCTTCACCTAGCATATCGCTTGTGGTTTCAACTATTTTCTTCCAGCGGTCTTTCATTTTTGTTTTGCCCGATAATACTGTTTCATAAAAATCGAAATGTGTTTTTTCATATTCTTTTCCCAGAAAAGGAGCCGTTTCTGTTAGTAAATGAAAGGTGAGATACTGTTTCCATTGTTCCAGAGGAACTTGTTTCAGCATGTTATTTACTTCTACAAAGAAATCGGGTTGTCCTACATTCAACGATTGAATATTGTCTTTACCCACATTTGTAAAATATTCTTTCCATGTAAAATTGGGTGTAAGTTTTTGCAATTCGTCCACAGTCATTTTATGATACAGTTTTTGTGGGTCTCGCATATCCACACGTTTCATAGAAGCCTTTGCCAGACGTGTTTCAAACGAAAGGATATTTTGCGTAATGGTTTCAATGTCCTTTTCAGGATACAAATGGGAAAGTTTTAAAATACGAGTTATATATTTTTGATATTCGCTGCGGAGCATTTTAGAAATATCATCATCGCCCAAATAGTAGTCACGGTCTGGAAGACCTAGACCGCCCTGAAACAATTGAGCAATGACCATATTGCTGTTTTTCTCATCCTGAGCGGCATACAAATAAAATGTAGAAAATAAACTCTGTTGATGAAAATTGCCAAGTAAACCTGCAATTGCCGATGAGTTTTTTAAGTTATTTATTTTTTCAAAATAGGGTTTCAATGGTGTAATGCCATTTTTTTCGATGGTAACGGTATCCATGCCTGAATTGTAAAAGTACATGATTTTCTTTTGTTCTTCGTTCAGGTCTGTACGTTTGGAAAGTTCATCAAACAAATCTTTTAACATGCGAGTGTTATTTTCGTCCAGTTGATTGAACGAACCGTAAATGGAAAATTCGGCTGGAATAGGATTTTTCTTTTTCCAGTTGCCAATGGCATACATGTAAAAATTTTCACCCGGTTTATAGGTAGTATCCATATTAGATACATCTATACCTTCAGATTTCTGATTACCTACATTATTAAGTGTACAGCCGCTCAATAATATCCCGCTAAAAGCACATAATGACATATATTTTAAGGTTGAATTCATAAAAATAGTTTTACATTCATTTGTCAAAATTGACGGGACAAAAATAGTGAAAAATTACATACCTTTTTCTAATATAGGATATTTCTTCAATAAATTGTGTTTCCTGCTATCGTCAAGTATAGCAGCAACAAGAACGTCTTATCAAATATAACGAGGCACACTACTAATACCGACTTGCTAACAAGTTCATTAAAACAATTCGCTTCGCTTTTGTTTTAAAACTGTTAGTCTGTCGGCATTAACCAAAGCCAACTAACAAAATTCATTTCATTCTTTTGTTAGCGGTTTGGTATTAGGTAATACATAAAAACAACAAAAAAATTGAATAAACAAACTATTTACCCGATTATTTTTTCTTTTTTTGAAAATATATTACCTAATTTTGGAGGGTTTGGGTTTAACAAATAATTATTATTGATTCAATAATTGTCTTGCCTGATTAACGGGAACGCGTTTATTTCCATCTGTTGCAATAACGAAGGCATCTTTAAATTGTGCAGCAATATCGTTTTTACATTGAACAGCTTCGTTGTAACTTTTAAACTTGCCAGCATAATAAACGGTGGAACCGGTTTCATCCTGTTGCTGGTCTATGCCATATTTGCCAGAAATCTGAATAAACTTGGCTGCAATATCAAAGGGAACTTTTTCTTTGAATGAACCTACCTGCACGCGGAATATTAAATGAGCCACATCAACATTGGTAACAGGTTGTTCCATCGTATTCGTTGTATGTTCCGAATGTGTTACGGTTGAAATGGCATCCGAATGTTTAATTTTAGCGTTGGGGTTCATTGTTTCAATGTTGGCGGCTTCGGCAAGTGTTATCTTTTGTCCGTTATAATATGCCGACACAAAGGCATCGGTAATACCTGCCTGAATTGCCTTTGCTTTTTCTTCATCTGCCAATGAACGATTACTGTACTTCCCAACTAAGTAACGAATAAAACCATGCAAATGGTCTTCGTAAAGCGGTGTTAGGTTTTTCAATGCATCGTGTGATACAGGATTTTTAAAAACACCTATTTGCACCGTATAGAAAAGTTCTTTGGTAGTATTAACGATTGTTCCAATAGTCGGTTGCATTGCTTCGATTTCATTGATATTGGTTTCTACGTATTGTGTGGGGGGAACCGATGTAACCGTGCGTATTTTCCGAGTCTCATCGGCAGTTAATTGCTGGTAGTTGGCAAATTCAGGCTTCTTTAGTAACTGACGAGCCTCAAACAACGCAATGCGTTTCCCATTGTAGAAAGCCACTACAAAAGCATCATTATAACCCTGTGGCCGTATATAGTCGCGTACCATGTTGGCGGCTTCTTCCGAATAAAACATTCCAACAAAATAACGATAATATTTACTGCCTTCCAGTTTCTCAGCCGATACAGGCGCCAGTCCTTTAAAAGTATTGGATTTTACAGGTGTGAAAAATGCTCCTATTTGAACCTTAAATACCAATCCCTCAGGCAACGGTGCATTGACAGGGATAGGATTGGCTTCGCTGTATGGACTTGACGGCAGATAACTAAATCCCATGGTATTGGATGCAATTACCGGTATATTGGTTACTTTATTTGGATTTGGATTTGGTTTATTTCTTGTTTCAGTGGGTTGAATATTTACTTCTTCCTGTTTGTTCGTGGTTTCAGTAGGCTGAATGTTCACTTCTTCCTTTTTGTTCGTAGTTTCAGTAGGCTGAATATTTACTTCTTCTTTTTTATTCGTCGTTTCGGTAGGCTGAATATTTACTTCTTCCTGTTTGTTCGTGATTTCAGTAGGCTGAATGTTCACTTCTTCCTGTTTGGTCGTAGTTTCAGTGGGTTGATTTTTATTGATATTTTCAGTAATTAATTTTTGTGTTGTATCTTGCTCTTCAACATTTTGCACAGTGATAGGAGTTATGTCAGCCGTTTTTTTCTGAACAATCCATTCATCCACGGCATGTTTTTTAGGATGTGTTTCTGCATATTCCTTAATTTCTTCGTCCAGTGGTTTCAACTTTAAATAAACTCCATAAGCCTTTTCCTGTTCGCCAATAGCTAACTTTTCAAGTGAATCGGCTTGTACCAAATAATTATAAGCGACATAAGGATTTTCAGTTACAAACGATTTTTCTCGTAATTGTTTGGCAGAAGTATAATACTTATTGGCATTCTTTTCCAATTGTTTACCTTGCTTTGCTTCTGCCGATTTATCATTTATTCTGACGTTGGGAAATTTGCTTTGATAAATATTGTACAAATTATCGTTTTCATTCTCGGTCAGTTCGGCAGCTGTGAATTTTCTGGAAAAATATTCCTTTTCCAATTTAGGTATAGATTTTTCTGCTTTTTTTCTTTCGTTTTCATTGGGCGATTTTTTAGATACTTCCTTTGCCAAATTGAGTTTAGATTCATATTTTTCAGATTCCGTATTCAATTGTTGAATGAGTTGATGTTTGGAATTGGCTTCATCCAATTTGGCTTTTTCCGGTTCGTTTAAATTCAAATTGGAAATAATACGTTCCTTTTTAATACGTACAACATCATCCGTGTTTACTACCTCATCTAAGGCTTCCAAATGGTCTAATTTGGTAAGGTTATTGGTAGCCACAAACATTACAGGGTCGGTATTGGTTAATGCATCTACAGCATATTCCTGATTTGCCAGTGCTTTATTTTCAAAGTCCAATGCCTTGTTCAGCAAGTTGATTTTATCCTCGGTGGTTGCAGCCAATTTGCTATCCTGCCTTAATTGTTGCGATTGGGTGAAATCAAAATCGGCTTCTTTTAAAAATTGATTGGCTATGGTTTTGTTATCATGATTCACCTGTTCATTGTCCATGAGCGTATTGATTTGCGATTGATAGGCTTCGTATTTTTTCTGATTAGCCTTTTCATACATTCTATGTGCTTGCATAATTAAGGTATCGGCTTTTTGTTCCTTTTGAGTCACATCTTTTAAGATTTTTTTTCTGTTAACTTCGGAATAAGTTTGATTAGCCATTTGTTTTTGCGATTCGACTTCCTTCAATAAGGATTTTCCCTGTTCCATTTTGGCATTTGCCGATGTCTGCTGACTTTGATATGCCGATATTTTTTCATTTTCTTCGGGACTCAAATCTATTTTTGCACTTTTATTTTCTGCTGTGTATGATGTGTCTTTTTTAACCTGTGAAGGTGTTACCTTATTCTGAGTCAACGGTTGTCGTGATGATACATATAAATCAATGGCATACTTTTCTTTTTGAATGGCTATTTGTTCGGTGGCATCGGCTTTTTGATACAGTTGCACTTTTTGCGTATAGTCTTGTGCTTCCATTGCTTCCTTTTTAAGTTCATTGGCTTTAAAATTCAACGCATCCATTTCTTTTTCAAGAAGTACGGCTGTTTTAACATTTTCATTCTCTATATTGTAATTACGGACATCTTTTAACACAGAGGCATATATATTTTTCTCATTTTGATTGGCTTGGTCCACCTTAGCGGCATAATCATGAAACAGTTGATTTTGTTCAACTATTTTTTGTTGCAAATGATAAAGCGTTGCTTTCTTTTGAGCAGGAACGGTTTGTTCATTCGATTGTTGTTGAAGTTTACTGATTTCGGATGCATTGGTTAAAAGTTGCTGTGTGGTCTGACTGGCTTGCTGATATAGATTTTTGGCTTCTTCCAGTTGTTTTCGCTGTTCTGTTGAAAAATTTATTTCATATTTGTTGTCGTATTTACTGGCTTTTAAAACAAGTTCTTCGTTCGTTAATAAACTGCTATCTATTTGGCTGGTAAGAACAACTTTATAGGCATCTATGTTTTTTTGTGATTGAGTTAACGCATTTTTATATGTATTTATATTGTCCTCTACTTCTTGCAATTGTTGCTGCAATACTTGTTTCTCTTTTTTGTCGTGTGTTTTGTCTATGGATTTTTTTAAAATATCAACTTTTTGCTGCTGGTCGTTGATAAGATTGCTGTAATAATTAATATTGTATTGTTCTTTCTGATATTTTTCTTCATCCGTGGTTTGAACACTCATTGGCAGCATAGGGTTTTGAACCACACTCGTTTCCTTTACCACAGTGGTTTTATTTTCCGATGGTAATTGAACAGTTTGAATATTCTGAACGACATTGCTGGTAGATTCTGTATTATTTTCTTCTTGATTCGTAGTTTGCTGCATTACAAGTTGATTTTGTTGATTAGTAGTGGGAGTTTCGGTAGTTTTTTGTTGCTTGGTATTTTGCTGTTTAGTATTTTTTGGTGTATTGTTCCGTTCGCCGACTTTTTCCTGTATGGTTTTAGCCACTTCTATATCTGCCGATAATTCCTTGTCATAAATTTCCTGTTTGAGTTGTTCTTTTTGAATGGGTTCCTTATTCAATTCATCGAGTGAACGCTTATCGGTATTGGCTTGTTTTGCCAACTGTGTAATAAATTCATTTTCATTGTTCAAATCGCGAACGTCAGAGATTACTTTTTCTTTTAATTCCGAAAGTGCAAACTGTTTTTCTTCCAAATTATCTAATTGCTTATTCAGTTCATCCAACTTGTCGTTAATGTGCGATTTTTCTGCCGCATCAGACGTTTGTTTCAACTGGGCTTGAAGTGGTTCAATTTGATTATTTATATACTTTATAGAATCATTGGTTTGTGCAATGGCATGCTCATACGATTGCAATTCTTTTTCTTTGGATTGTTGCAAGTTTATGCGTTCTGCAAATTCTTTTTGCAATGAGGTATATTTATTTTGACTCATTTCAAGTCGTTCCTTGTTTTTGTTGGCAGCATCCACAATGGCTTCATCAACAGTAGCGTCCGATTGTTTTTCCAGAGCAGAGGTTAGATTTTGAGTTTTGGCAACATCGCGTTCCATTTCATCAGCAACCTGTTCAAATTTTTGAGCCACGTTGTACGAAGTAATGGCTTTATGCTCCAAATCTTCTGCACTGTCTATCAATTCATAAACTTCCTGTTTTGCCTGCTCTATTTCAACAGGGTCTTTTATTGATTTTATTTTTTCATTCTTTTCATAAGCATGCTTTCGCTTTTGATTTGCCAAGTCGTTCTTTTCTTTGGCCGATAAATACGCCAACTGACTTTGTCGTCTTATTTCTTTGGCACTTTGCTGAATTTTTTTATTGTCTGCATTCAGATTTTGAACAACCTCTTGAGAGGTTAAGGATGGATTGTAGGTTATAGGTTTAAACGTATAAGGAGAAATTACCGCCACATTTTGTCCACTGATTGACGTAGCCAGTATTGGGTTTTGTTCCTGCTGAGTCAAACTTTTGTTTTTAGATTCTTCGGCATTTTTTATTTCTGCCAGTGAAGATATTTCGAGCCGTGATACATTTACTACTTCCTCCAAATCTTGGTATTCACGTTTTATAGGACTTTTATCCACAATGATTTTATAAACCGTAATATTATTATCTCTTGTTTCACGATTAGAAGTAAAATATGCATAAAAATTGTCCTTATCGGTAATATACAAATAATCATCATACGGAGTATTAATTGGAAAATCAAGGTTTACAGGTGCAGTCCAAGACATGGATGAACTGTCAAATACCGATTTAAAAATATCGTAACCACCCATGCTATTATGCCCTTTGGAAGAAAAATACAGCGTTTTTCCATCTGCATCCAAAAATGGAAAATCTTCATCATACGGTGTATTAATGACCGTTCCCAGATTTTCAGGCTTAGACCATTTATCGTTTGGCAAACGCTCTACTCTGTATATGTCTCTGCCGTTTTGTTTGCTATTTCCATAACTTCCATAATATATGGTTGAAGAATTATTAGGCAAAAATATAACCATATTGGGAACTTCTTCTTTCTTATCTATCGGGCTTTTCAACTCTTTAGGCTTAATAATCAGTTTACCATCAAATTCTTTCAAGTCATAAGAATAAAAATAATTATCACTTTTTATTCGATGGTTGTCAACCACTGTCAAATCACTGATATATTTAATAAGGTCTTGTCCACTTTTGCACATTTCTATCAGTTTATCTACATTCAGTTCTTTTACCAGTTTTGAAGGTGCCGATTGTGCAAATGCGTTATAATTTTCGATGGCTTCGGTAAAATGATAGTTGAGATGTTCTGCCCGCCCCATGTAATATTTAATCATGGGGTCGCTACTTTTACTTTCGGCAAATTGCAAGTATTTGAGTGCTTTTTCTACCTGCTGATTAGTTTCTATTAAACAGGCTGCATAATGTAAATTATAAACCTCATCTTTGGGATACAAACTCAATAATTGAGAATACAACGGAAGTGCAGATGAATAATCTTTTTCATTATAATATTTTAAGGCTTTTTCTTCGGTTTGTTTATCAGCATTGCCTTGTGTTTGAGCGTATATCACGAAGGTAGAAAAGAAAAAGATAATCAGTATTATTATTGTTATATAATGTCTGTTTTTATTCATGTAAAAACATTCTATTTTAAAGAGACGAAAATAAGTAAAATTTTTTTATCATGCTACTTTAAAAAAAAAGTTTAACACCGATTTTTTAAATTCAAAAAAAGGTTGTATTATTGAAGTCTAAAATAATTGCTTACTTATTTAAATTTTAGGTCTATGTTTAGAAGATTAAAATTATATTTTGGTGCAACGGTAATCGTATTTTATTTCAGCATTTCGTTCATTTTTTCGCAATCTGAAGTAAACATTCCATTAAAACAAATAGTTTTAGAAAACGGTTTAACAGTTATATTAAGCGAAGACCATAACATACCCATTGTTTATGGAGTAGTAGTTACCAAGGCTGGTGGTAAGGAAGACCCTGACGATGCTACAGGAATGGCACATTACATGGAGCACATGCTTTTTAAAGGTACGGAAGAATTAGGAACAATTGACTGGAATAAAGAAAAACCATACATTGACCAAATTGTTTCATTATATGAAGAATTAGGAAAAACGACTGATGTTGAAAAACGTAAGGACATACAGAAAAAAATTAATGATGCTTCGGTCGAAGCCAACAAATATGCTATTCCTAACGAACTTGACAAGGTGCTGAAACAAATCGGTTCAACCGAGATTAATGCCAATACATCGTATGACCGTACTGTCTTTCACAATGCCTTCCCACCGTATGAAATGGAGAAATGGCTTGAAATATACAGTCATCGCTTTATAAATCCGGTGTTTCGAAGTTTTCAATCTGAACTGGAAACGGTTTATGAAGAAAAAAATTTATACGCAGACATGTTTCAATTCAACCTGCTTGAAGAATTTAATAAATCCTATTTTAAACATCATCCCTATGGACAGCATCCTTTGGTTGGAACCATAGAGCATTTAAAAAATCCATCGCTTAACAAAATGTATCAATTTTTTAATACCTATTATGTTCCCAACAACATGGCATTGATTCTGGTCGGCGATTTTAACAGCGATAAAGTAATTCCTCTTATTAAGGAAAAATTTGGGAAATGGGTATTTAAACCTGTTCCAGAAAATAAAAAATATGATGAGCCGCCATTTGCCGGTCGTGAATTTGTTGAAAAAAAACTTACGCCCATCAAACTCGAACTGCTTGGTTTTAGAGCACCTGCCAACAATAGCCCCGATAAAATTCCTCTCGATATGTGCGTTTCAATTTTATCCAACGAAAATCAGACAGGCTTGCTGGATAAATTATCATTAGATAACAAACTGCTTGGTGCAATGCCCTTTTATCAAGCCTATAATGATTATGGCGAATTAGCCATCATCGCCATTCCTAAAATATTAGGTCAGAAATTGGAAGATGCAGAAAAATTGGTATTTGAACAACTAGAAAATTTACGCAAAGGCAATTTTGATGACGGGCTACTTGAAGCCGTAAAATTAGAACAGTACCGTCAGTTGCAAATGCAATTGGAAACCGTTGAAGGAAAAGCCATGATGTTGGCAGAACTCATTGGGCAACACCAAGACCCTGCGGTTATATTGGAATGGCCTAAAAAAATTATGGCTATTACTAAACAGGATATTATGGCTACCGCACAAAAATATTTGGATGGAAATTACCTCGCCTTCTATTCACGCATGGGCTCTATGAAAAAGGAAAAAATTGATAAACCCGGTTTTAAACCTGTAGTCTCCAATACCGATGCTACTTCCAAATTTACAAAACACCTTGATTCTATTCCATCGTCCGAAATTAAGGAAAATTTTGTGGATATCAGAAACGATGTGCCTTATAATCGTGTAAAAAGAGGTATTAACATTTATTGTGTGCATAATCCGTACGACGATATTTTTTCGCTTACCATAAAATATGATATGGGCGAATACTATCATCCATTACTAAAATATGCCTGTGAACTGGCAAATGTATCGGGTACCAGTAATAAATCTGTCAACGAATTTAAATTTGAACTGGCTAAATTGGGATGTACATACAATATATACAGCGACATCAATTATACAACTGTTGAATTGGAAGGACTTGAAAAAGATTTTCCGGCTGCCCTAACATTGTTGAATGAACTGCTAACATCACCCAAAGCCGATAAAAACAAAATACAACAAATTATTGACAGTGAAAATGCTAATCGTAAAGTAGAAACATCAGACCCAAGAAATGTGGCACAAGCCTTATTTTCATGGATAGAACTGGGAAGGAAATCGCCCTATATGGATAGACCTACTATTAAAATGCTTAAAAAATTTACTATAGATTCATTGCTTAATGTTTTTAAACTGGCTACAACCTTTGAATGCGATATACACTATGCAGGACAAAAATCAATAGATGAAATAATACCTTTATTAAAAAATAGAATAACTTGGCCTGCCGTACCTAAAAATTCACTAGCACCTGCCGATATTGTTTATAATCAATATACCGACAATGCTATCTATTTTATTAATGATGATAAAGCCTTGCAAAGCCATATTTACTTTTTCATGAATCAAAAACCATATTACAACGATTTTGAACCAGTGATAGATGCCTTTAATGCATATTTCAGCGGTGATTTTAGCGGACTGGTATTGCAGGAAATAAGAGAATACCGCTCTCTGGCTTATTCGGCAGGTGCTCTTTACCGTATCCCTTCCAAAACAGGCAAAGAGAATTATTTTATGGGGTATGTTGGTACTCAGGCAGACAAAACTATCGAAGCCATTAATGTTTTCGATTCGCTGGTACGTGTAATGCCTCAAAAATCGGAGCGATGGAACATGCTCATCAACTATCTTGTCAAATCATCTTTAAGCAGTCGCCCCAATTTCAGAAACCTCAGTCAGGAAGTGGTTAAATGGAAATATTTGGGATATCAATATGACCCAAACGAAGGAAAAATTCCTGCTTATTACGAAATGAAATTTGATGATATGTACAAATTTTATCAGGAAAACATTCAAAAAAAACCGATGGTTACCTGCATTGTCGGAAATAAAAAACGTATTGATATGAACACACTTGCTAAACGTGGTACCATCATCACGCTGAAACAAAAAGATATTCTGGTAAAATAGTAATTGACTATAAAATAATTCATCTTGTCATTGCTGACGAGACAAATATAAAATTTATATCAATTTGTTCATCGTGTTTATTGCCAAGCGATGACATATTTATTTCATTCTTTTGTTAGCGGTTTGGTATAAAATAATTGGAATACCTAATACCAAATTTTATAAGTGATACTCGTTACTTCATTTCAAAATGCTCCTGATCGGTAATTTTTTCGCAATAATTGCACTTTAAGGCTACATTCTTTTTGTCGATAACAGTAAATTTGGTTTTAACTTGTTCCACATTGGTAATGCACTTTGGATTCATACACTTTACAATACCTTCGATGGTATCTGGCAGTTGTACTACTTTTTTCTCCACCACTGCATAATTACGAATAATATTGATTTTGGCTTCGGGTGCAAACAAAGCAATTTTATTCAAATCATTATCATCAGGAAATTTATCGGAAATTTTTATAATTCCCTTTTTACCCAGTTTTTTACTTTCAAGGTTTGAGCCAATGGTTATGGGTGTTTGTATTTTGTGTAATTCCAACGTAGATATAACTTTAAACAAACTGTTTGCTGGAATATGGTCTATTACGGTTCCGTCTTTAATAGCACTTACTACAAGTTCTTTTTTCTGTTCCATATCAATTAATTTTTAAGTCCAAGTATTAATGAAATAATTGCCATTCGTGTATAAACGCCATTGAGTGCCTGTCTGAAATAATAGGCTTTATTGCTGTTGTCCACATCGGTACTTATTTCGTTGACACGTGGCAGCGGATGTAAAATTTTTAAATTGGGTTTAGTCCCTTCAAGCATGGAAACTTCCAAAACATAGGTATTTTTTACCTTTTCGTATTCTATGGGGTCTGAAAAACGTTCACGTTGCATACGAGTTACATAAACAATATCTGAAACCTTTAACGAATCGGTCATTTCTTTATGTTCATGATAGGTAATGTGCTGTTCCTTGAGCATTAATTTGTATTCTGTTGGCAATCGCAATGTTTCTGGCGAAATAAAATGGAAAGTAGGATTAAAATATGACATGGCTTGAATAAGCGAATGCACTGTACGCCCATATTTCAAATCACCAACGAAGGTAATGGTAAGGTCATTTAATTTTTGTTGAGTTTGTTTAATCGTGTATAAATCGAGCAGGCATTGGGTAGGATGCTGATTGGCACCATCGCCAGCATTTATAACCGGTACAGGTGAAACTTCGCTTGCCCAGCGTGCACTCCCTTCAACAGGATGCCGCATTACAATCAAATCGGAATATTGAGCCACCGTAAGAATGGTGTCTTTCAACGATTCGCCTTTCTGAACGCTGCTGGAACCAGGGTCACTAAAACCAATTATCCTTCCACCCATACGTTGAACAGCACTTTCAAAACTAAGTCGTGTTCGTGTGGATGGTTCAAAAAATAACGTTGCAATGACATAACCGTTGAGCAACTTTTGATATTGCGTCGGATTTTTTTCATACACTTCAGCCAGTTCAATTATTTTTAAATAATCGTCCTTGCTGTAGTCGTGAATGGAAATTAAACTTTTGTTTTTCATTCGATAAAATTTATTAATTAAACATATTGATGATTTTTGTTTTCGAAACTATGCTCTTTTTTTGAGATGTAATTAATTTATTTATAACGGGTATTATATAATACAACAATCCCTTACATGATTTGAACAAACTAATTAATTTCATATATTTGTATTTTAGGTGAAACCATTGCAAAGGCATGAAGCAAGGAATCTGCTTCACGAATGGGAGTTTTTATTTCAACTTCACAATTTATATCGAGCAATTGGCGAAGCACTTGACTATGATTCTTTTTTATAATAGACATTACATTGCTAATAACATCATAGGTAAATACAACACGAAAATGTTTTGTAATAGTTACAGATTCTTTTTTTGAAGATGAAAGACATTCGTTGGTGGCTGTTTTGTATGCATGTATTAAACCGGGTATTCCCAATTTAATACCGCCATAATATCGGAGTACTATCACCATTACATTTAAAAGGGAATAATTTCTTATAACATATAAAATTTGTATTCCTGCAGAATGTGAAGGTTCATCGTCATCGTCAAAGTGCTCTATCATTTCCTGATTGGATAATAGACAACGATAGGCATAACAATATTGTGATGCATCGTGATACTCTTTTTTTATCTCTACTAAAATATTTTTTGCCTCTGCTTCGCTACTTATAGGGAAAGCAAATGCCACAAAGCGACTTTTTCTATCTTTAAAAACACCTTCGGAACGAGTTCGTATAGTTACATATTCATCCATGCCATTGCGATATTGTCATAAAAATAATAGAGATAAATGCTATAAAGATGCCTATTTTATTAGTGAGTAACATTTTTTCATGAAAGAATAAACTGCCTATGAAGAGGGAGCATGCAATTATTCCAATATTTACCAGACCAAAAACAATAGAACTGTCGATATGACTATAATTTAACGCACAAATTAAAAAATACATGGAACCGTAATTTGCCAGTCCAATAAAAATACCTGCCAGTAAAGTATAGAGATGTAAAAATTTTTTAAAAAAATCTTTGGTAAATATTCCATACACCAAGCCTGCCAATAGAGAAAATGAAAAAAGTGAAGAAGTAAAAAGCGATTCCTCCCCTTTTGAAATATATATTTGTTGTACTATTTTGACTAATGAATCGCAGGTACCCAAACCAATAAAAAGCCATATTGGCAAAAGCATTAGAAACAGTTTTTTCTTTTTTTGTGGGGTATTTTCTTTTTTAATTAACAAAAAAATGGATATCAGTGCCAATATTATTCCTGCAATTTTTGAAAGTATAATTTTTTCATGAAAATAAAATATGGAAACCATTACAGGAAACACCACCGACATTTTGCAAGCGACAGTAGTAATGGTCATACCTATATGCTGAGTGGAATATTGTATTAAAAGAAAAGTAATAAGCAGTAGTATGCCTATAAAGAGAGCAAAAAAAATCCACTTGCTTTTATAAATATTAATATAACTTCCGTCGTTGCTGGTAAAGATAAAACCAATAGTACCCGCAACCACATAGTTTATGATAATAGCCTGAAAGGGTTTTATATTAAATTGATTAAATAGTTTAAAAATTATAAAAATGAACGTTGATGAGAGTATGGCGAGTAAAATAAACATCATCTTTTCGTCCAATTAAAAAAAAAGCAGGTATTCCCTGCTTTCCGTTTATTACATTTTGAGTTTCTTTTCAATATCATCAAGGCATTGTTTAAATTTTTTATCTGTTTCGAGCATGTTATGAACTGTTCGACAAGCATGAAGAACTGTTGCATGGTCTTTGCCACCGATAATAGAACCAATAATAGCCAGTGAATTCTTGGTAAATGTTTTAGCAAAGTACATGGCAACTTGCCGTGCCTGTACTATTTCACGTTTTCTGGTTTTTGACTTTAACGATTCAACGGGTATATTAAAATAATCGCAAACCACTTTTTGAATATAATCGATAGAAACCTCGCGTTTGGTGTTTTTTACTATTTTATCAATAATTTGTTTGGCAAGGTCAACAGTAATTTCCTTTTTATTTAAGGTAGATTGAGCCAGAATAGAAACCAGTGCACCTTCCATTTCGCGAATATTGGAAGTAATATGGGATGAAATATATTCAAGTACTTCGTCAGGCATTTCTATACCATCGTTGTACGTTTTACGTTTCATAATGGCAAGGCGGGTTTCAAAGTCGGGCGCTTGTAAGTCGGCTGCCAATCCCCATTTAAACCGCGACAGCAATCGTTGCTCAAAACCCTGTAGTTCTACAGGTGGTTTATCAGCAGTAAAAACAAGTTGTTTATTGGATTGATGTAAATGATTAAAAATATGGAATAATATATCTTGAGTACGTTCCTTACCAGCAAAATCCTGCACATCATCTATAATCAGCACGTCCATCATTTGATAAAAGTGAACAAAATCATTGCTGTTGTTGCTGCGAATAGATTCCATAAACTGAGTAATGAATTTATGTGCTTGTACATATATAACAATTTTTTCAGGAAATCGTTTTTTTATTTCAATCCCTATTGCCTGACATAAATGTGTTTTACCAAGCCCGTTGGCACTATAGATGAATAAGGGGTTAAAAGCTGTTCCCGCAGGGTTGCAAGCAACAGCATATCCAGCCGAACGTGCAAGACGATTGCATTCGCCTTCGATAAAATTGTCAAATGAATATTCTGGATTAAGTTGAGGGTCAATATTTAATTTTTTTATTCCGGGCAAGATGAACGGATTTTTTATTAATTTTTCATCGTTGTTAATAGGAATAGGTACTTGTTGATTCGAAATATCGGATTTGTTTTTGGTTGGTAATTTTACGGTGTATGGCTTTGATGACGAAGTGTTTTTATCCATCACAATGTTATATTCCAACTTAGCATCTTCGCCAATTTCTTTTCTTAGAATTCTACTTAGCAGGTCAATATATTTTTCTTCGATATATTCATAAAAAAAAGAACTTGGTACTTGGATTGTTAAAACATTATTTTCTAATTTTAAAGGTACAATAGGTTCGAACCACGTTTTGAAACTTATTGGTTTAACATTGTCACGAATCACTTCCAAACAATTTTGCCATATTTCATTATGACTTTTTTTCATCTGTTTCAAATAGTTAGCATCATTAGCAATTCATGAATTTTTCGGTAGCAATATTGTGAAAAAAAATGTTTAGAAAAAAATTTTTTTTGTATTGTATTTGAACTTTTTTTTTCGTATAAGCAACTCCTAATTTTATTTTATTCGTCAAAAAAACATGTACAATTATTAACATATTTATTTTTTTTAGCATTAAATTTCTACAAAAGTACGGCTTTTTGTGTAGAAAACAAAATAAATCAATAAAAATATTTTTTATTTCAAGGAGAGTGCAGTTTTTACAAAGTCCACAAATAAGGGATGTGGATTCTCAACAGTACTGCGGTATTCGGGATGAAATTGCACACCAATAAACCATATATGCGAAGGCATTTCCATTATTTCTACAAGATTCATATCGGGATTAATTCCTGCTACACGCATTCCTGCTTTTTCAAACTGTTTCTGATACAGATTATTAAACTCGTAGCGATGACGGTGGCGTTCACTAATGGTATCACATTTATATATTTTATATGCCTTTGTACCTTTTATCAATTCACAGGTATATGCCCCCAATCGCATAGTACCTCCTTTTTCGGTTATTTCTTTTTGTTCTTCCATTAAATCAATCACAGGACTTGATGTGGTTCTATCCATTTCGGTTGAATGTGCGTCGCGTAACTTTAAAACATTACGAGCAAATTCAATTACGGCAATTTGCATTCCCAAACAAATTCCAAAAAAGGGAATGTTGTGTTCGCGGGCATATTGTGTTGCAATAATTTTTCCTTCGATACCGCGATGTCCAAAGCCCGGTGCTACAATAATACCCTTAATACCCGCCAATTTTTCTTTTACATTTTCATCCGTAATAATCTCACTGTGAATCAATCTCAAATTTACTTTGGCATGATTGACAGCACCTGCATGAATAAGCGATTCGATGATAGATTTATAGGCATCAGCCAATTCAATATATTTTCCTACAATGGCAATATCAACAGTTTGTTTAGGATTTTTTATAAGGTTTACAAAATTACGCCAATTGTCGAGGTTGGGTTCATTTAATAAAGGCAATCCCAATTTTTTCAATATAGTTTCATCCAATTTTTCTTCGTGCATGAGTAAGGGTACTTCGTAAATGGTTTTTACATCACGCGATTCTATAACGGCTTTCATCTCAACATTACAGAATAGTGCTACTTTTTTCCGAATATCGTTGTTTAATGGTTTTTCAGAACGAAGCACAAGCACATCGGGTTGCACACCATCTTCTAATAGCATTTTGACACTGTGTTGTGTTGGTTTTGTTTTTGATTCGCCAGTAGCAGATAAATAAGGTACCAGTGTTAAATGGATTACGGCAGTTTTGGCAGGCATTTCCCATCGCAATTGACGAACCGATTCAATGTAAGGTAATGATTCAATATCGCCAACAGTACCTCCTATTTCTGTAATAACAATATCATATTTATGTTTGGTACCAAGCAGTTTAATACATCGTTTAATTTCGTCGGTAATATGTGGTATAACCTGTACTGTTTTTCCCAAGTAGTCGCCTTTGCGTTCCTTATTAATCACATTTTGATAAATACGTCCGCTGGTTATGTTGTTTGCCTGCGACATAGGTCTGTTCAAGAAACGTTCATAATGCCCCAAGTCAAGGTCTGTTTCGGCACCATCATTAGTAACGAAGCATTCGCCATGTTCATACGGGTTTAAGGTACCTGGGTCCACATTCAAATAAGGGTCGAGTTTTTGAATGGTAACATTGTAACCTCTTAGTTGAAGCAGTTTTGCCAATGATGCAGAAATAATACCTTTTCCCAGTGAAGAAGTAACACCTCCGGTAATAAAAATATAACGCGTATTTGTCATAATTAAAAAGTTAAATTAACGCCAATACTTGGAATAATCGGTAATTGATTTACACGTTGCCCATGAACACGGTCGTAATAAAAAATATTTTCACGATTATAAACATTGGTACAACTCAACGTTATTTCGAGTGTTGAATTTTTAGAAAACTCAATTGTTCTTTTTAGCGTTATATCTAAACGATGATAAGAAGGCAATCGTCCCGTATTTAATTCACCATATAAAATACCCATAATCGCATTGGTAGAAGCCATATTAGTGTTGATTTCATCAATTTGAAGTTGTTCATAATATCCATTTGTTTTAGTGTAAGGAAAACCACTTCCATAATTCCAGCGTGCACTAATTTCCCAATCAAGATTTTTTCCAAAAGTTTGCGTGGCTACTATATTAATATTGTGTCTTCTGTCGTAAAATGGAGTATAAGTATTGAAGCCATCGTAACGATATACATAGCCAAGTGAATAAACTGCCCATATATACGTACGTTTAAAATCGTATTTTAAGGTGAAGTCCACACCATAAGCATTTCCATTTTCAACAATAAAATCTTTTTTTAGTAAATCAGGTTCTTCAGAGTTATCGGGTGAATCATCAAATATCTTATTTCGGTTAATATCGATTAATTCCATATTGTATTTGTAATACCCTTCGACGTTTAAATCAAGATTTTTCATAAGGTCGTATTCAAAGCCAAGAACTGCATGAACCGAACGCTGTAAAGAACTTTTTACATCTTTACCGTCAAATTTTTGTGGCAAGTCGCCAACGCTGGGGCTTGTTAAAAAACCATAGAACAAGTTTACTACATCACGATTGCTAGTAGCACTTATAAAGTCTTGCGAATACAAGCCTGTTGCAAGTTTCAACCTCAATTTTTTTGACAAATTGTATTTAATACCAAGACGCGGTTCAGGCGAAAAGGCAGATAACGAAGCATAATATTGAATACGAAGTCCCGGTTCGATGACTATTTTTTCCAAAGTAATTTTATATTTAAAAAAAGCGGAAATATCTGTGGTGTGTTGCGACTGGTCTATTAATCGGCTGGCTGTATTGTAATAATTAAAATCGGTAGTGTAACCCTCTGTTTCAATGCCATAAATCAATTGATTTTTACCATTAAAATAATTGCACTCAAATCCAAAATTAAATCCGTTTATTAAACTGTTACGTTTCAGTCCATCGGAGGCATCCAAAGTAATATCATAATTAGAATAACTTAAATTTATTTTGAATATATACGGCGAACCGGCAGGTACCAATATAATATTGGAGCCAAAACCACCTGATTTCCAATTAAAATCAGACAGCGATTGATATTTAACATTATCGGTAAATCTAAAACCAAAAAGGTTTACTTTACTTCCGTTTTCTGTATTCAATGTAAGTTTTCCATAAAAATCGTTGAATGAAAAAGGGATTCCATCTGAATCGACATACGCATATAAAAACTTGGAAGACTCTCGAATATAGGATGTTTTGGCAGAAAACAAATATGATAAAGATGTTTTAGATAAATCATCATTTTTAAATATAGGTCCTTCAAGTAGTAATTTGGAGCCAAACGTACTGGCAGAAATTTTTCCTGCTTGTCTATTACGATTGCCATCGCGGGTAACAATGTCCATGACCGAAGAAATTCTGCTGCCATATTCTGCATTAAAACCTCCGGAATAAACATCAGCATTGCGAATAATGTCGGCATCAAATACAGAAAAGAATCCGATGGAATGAAAGGGATTGTATATGGTCATACCATCAAGCAGGACTTTATTTTCAATAGGTGAACCGCCACGAATAAACAATTGGCCGCCCTGGTCACCTGTAAAAATTACACCGGGCAATACTTGAAGGTATTGGGCAAAATCGGGTTCACTGCCTATGCTTGGAATTTTTTCTACTTGCTTGGGCGTTATCTTATTTACAGAAATTTGTACCTGTTCGGTTTTGTTTATTTTATCGGCAGAGACTTCCAACTCATTCAAAACAGTTGTTGATTCGGATAGATAGATTTTTTTGGTAATTATTTCTTTGTCCTTCACCGTTACAGTAACACTTAACGAATCATAACCTACATATAAAATATTTAGTGTATAGGTTCCAGTTTGAAGTTTACTGAAATTAAAAAAACCATTTACATCTGTGGTAGTACCCAATTTAGTGTTTTTAATAACTACATTAGCATATATCATGGGTTCTCCATTTGCCTTATCATATACAAAACCGCGTATAGTGCCTTGTGAAAACAATACTTCAGGAAGTAAAAATAAAAAAACAAGTAACCGGTTTAATTTTTTCATTTAATCTGCTTTATCAGTTTATCTATGTATTGAACCTGTTCTTTTAATACTTCTGTTTGTTTACGTCCATCATCAATTTTTGCAATAAAATCCTTTATCAAATTGTCAGCATTTTTTGATTTGGAGAAAAAACCAATATTATTTTCCAAAATTTTTAAATCACTTTCCAACTTGTGCAACTGTTTGGCAATATTATTACGTTCTAAGGTTAATTTTTCATGAGCATTGGGCAACAACATCATTGCATCGGCTTTCATTTTAAAGTTCATAAAAACTTTTTTCTTTTCATCTATTTTCAAGTTTGAAAATACTTTTTGCGTAACCATTTTATAACGTTGTTGAATATCTTCCTGCCATTTATCAGCCACTGGTCCAATTTCAAACCATTCGTTTTGGAGTTTGCGAATACGCATTAAATCTTCTTCGGGATTATCGGAATATTCAAATATATCCAATTCATGAATGATGTTTTCCTTTTTGGATAAATTTTCATCCAAAATGGATTGAATGGATGTTAAGTGATTTGATTTTCGTTCAAAAAATTCATTACAAGCACTTCTGAAACGATTCCAGAGTACTTCAGAATCTTTTCGTGGTACAGGTCCAATTTTTTTCCATTCTTTTTGAAGCGATATAAGTTCGTTCGTTGTTTTTTTCCAGTCGGTACTGTCTTTAAGTGCTTCGGCACGAATACACAAGTCGGTTTTTCGTTGAAAGTTGTTATTTTCTTCTTCCGATTTCTTTTCGTAAAATGCTTTTTTGGCATTAAAGAAATTATCTAATGCTTCTCTAAAACGCTTGTAAATGGCAGCATTTTCTACTTTTGGTACCATACCAATTGTTTTCCAACGCTGTTGCAAGTCAATCATATTTTTGGTGGCTTCTTCCCATTCTTTATACCTATTATATGATTTGGTAGAAATTTCTTCGGCAATTTCGCAAAGTATGGTCTTGGCTTTTAAATTATTTTCTTCTTCTTCTCTCTTTTTTTGAAAAAATTCCTGATGGTTTTTATGAATTTTATGGGTAGCGTTTTTAAAACGTTCCCATATTTCTTCCTTTTTATCGGGATATACAGGACCTAATTCTCGCCACCGTTCGTGCAATAATTGCAATTGACCAATGGCTTTGGTTACATTGGTTTCAAGAATAAGTTGCTCGGCTTTTTCGCAGAGTTCAATTTTTGCTTCAAGATTGTGTTTTAAATCATAATCACGTGCTTCCTTATTCAAATTGAGCCAGTTGTAAAACTTATCACACGCCAGATTGTAATTATTATAAATGTCTTTAACATTTTTTTGCGGTACTATGCCTGTTTCTTTCCATTGACGATTGAGTTCATGAAACTCATCCATAGTGGTTTTTAGCGATTCGGGTTTAGTAGTCAGTTCATTTATTTTTTCTATTATGTCGAGTTTGCGTTTTAAATTTTCTTGTTTTTGTTTTTCAATATCTTCAATTAACTCCTGTTTTTTTTCACGATAGGCATGATAGAGTTCTTTAAATTCGGCTTCCAATGCATCAGGTTCAGGTTGAAAATCGTCCAGGTTACCACCTTCATCCATAATTTTTTTCCGACGTTCATCGTTTTCCTGTTTCAGTCGTTTATAAAAAAATGTTTTAATCGATTCTACTTCGTCATGAAGTTGTGAAACGTCACTTTCGCTTAGCAATTGTTTGAATTTATTTATCAATTCCTCTTTTGATAACGAAGAAAAATCATTTACAGGATATTTCATAATAACATCACTGATATCTTCCATTTCTGGTAACGGTTCTTCTGGTTCAATCTTTTCTTCCCATTGGGCATTAAAAACAGGGTTGGTTTCGGACATTACGTTTAAGTCATCATTTCCCCCTTCATTCTCACTCAAAGTAGTGTTGTCGTTGATGTTTGAATTTTCCATGAATCAAAAAAATTAACGTTTCAAAATTACATATTTCATTTGACAATATCAAATGCTTTCATCAATATAGATTTTTAATTTGAATGATGTCAATAATACAGGTTATTTTATGCATCAGTCCATATTAATCCAACCTATTATTCCGACTTGCTAACAAGTTCATTAAAACCATTCGCTTCGCTTTTTTTTTATGACTGTTAGTCTGTCGGCATTAACCAAAACACACTAATCCCGACAATCTCGTCAATTATGACTTTATAAAATTCTGTGGTTTGTAAAACATTCAACAAACTATCCATTGGTCTATATCTTTGAATCCGTTTAAAAAATCTTTGATTTGCATTCTTTTTTTTCCTTCAAACTGACACTCGTTAACTTGGATTAAACCGCCGTCGCAGGCAATGTATAAATAATTCCTTTTATCGGTAATCAATGTTCCGGGTTTTGTTTCATGTTTTCCATCAATCAAGTCCACATCAAAAATTTTAAACTGCACGGTTTTATGGTCAGTAACATGTACCAGATTAGTATATGCTGCGGGATAAGGACTTAATCCAAAAATAAGATTTGAAATTTTTTCTACTTTTTGTGTCCAGTCAATTTTGCATAATGCAGGTGTAATTTTGGGAGCAGTCTTTATTTCTTCGGATGGGATTATAAATGAAGACTGGTCTATCGGTTCAACATCATTCTGTTCGATATGTGGTAGCGTTTCGAGAAGAAGCGATGCTCCTACGTGCATAAGCATATCATGCAGCATGCCCGCATTGCATTTAGGTGGAATACTTACTTCACGGAATGAAATAATTTTTCCACTGTCAATATGCTCATCAATAAAAAACAACGTAACTCCCGTATGCTTTTCCCCATTAATTAAAACCCAATTTATGGGAGCAGCGCCGCGATAGTTGGGCAGCAACGAAGCATGAATATTAATAGTTCCTCTGGGTGGCAACTGCCATACTTCGGCAGGAAGTTTTCTAAACGCAACTACTACAAACAAATCGGCTTGATACGATGATAATTGTTGAATAAAGTTTTTATCTTTCAATGATTCAGGTTGAAGGATTGGGATACATAATTCCAGTGCTGTTTGTTTTACAGCACTTGGTGATAATGTTAAGCCTCTGCCTGCAGGTTTGTCTGGAACAGTAACAACGGCTTCTATTTTATATGAACTGTTGAACAGTTGTTTCAATATATAAGCCGCAAAGGCTGGCGTTCCCATAAAAATCAGTTTCATTTTTTATGCGAATTTATGATTAGTAAAATTTTCTGCAAATTGCGACGGCATATCTATGATATATACTTTTTCTGTAGCGCGTGTAATAGCGGTATATAGCCATTTCAACTGTTCAACACCCATAGTTACATATCTAAAAAAGGAAGCATCAATATATACGTGCTTCCATTGACCACCCTGAGCTTTGTGCGTCGTAACTGCATACGCATATTTAACCTGCAATGCATTAAAATAGGGATTTTCACGCATCATGCTCATTCGTTTTCTCTTTGATTTTATAGAAATATAATCCTGCATAACATTTTTATACAGTTCTTCCTGTTTTTCTCTCGACAAACTGGGTGCTTCAGAATATAACGTATCCAACATCAAACAAGATTCCAGATTTCCACCCGATGTATTGCTCAATTCGGCTGATACCGTTAAAAATTTAAAACCATACATTTCCTCATGCTTCTTCATTTGCCGCACATAAATCATTTCACCATTGGCAATAAAATCAAGCATCCTGTTAGCAGGTTTAGTAAAATAATTATTTTTGACTACCATCAATAATTCATTGCGAACAACCTCCTCTTCATAATAAAATATGCGGCTTCGTATGGCTTTGTTAAATTGCAATGCACGCTTATTGGAGTAGCAAAGCACAATGGTTTCATCAAGCCCAACGCTGTCATACGAAGAGGATAAATATTCCAAACTTTCAGAAGAAGAAATATAAAGAAACTCTTTATCTTTTTGCTTGAAAAAAGGTATTTCTATAATGCCGTTTTCTATATGATGACGAAGGGTAGTAGCATTGACATTGATGAGCGATTCCATTTGCTGACGTACCACTTCTTTGATTTCAATTTTTCTAGTAGGAATATGAAATGATTGAAAGGTTTCTATGGCCAATGCTGGATGAAAACTGGAACCCACCGGTGGTAATTGTGCTGTATCTCCAATAAAAACCAGTTTGTTTTGTAGCGATGAAAAAACAAATTCCTGCAAATCATCCAGCAACCTTCCACTGCCAAAAATAGTAAATTCGCCTGCTTCATTAGAAATAAGTGACGATTCATCAATAAAAAAAATGGTATTTTTCTGCGTATTGAAATTTAATACAAACTTAAAATTGTCTGCTGATAATTGCCTATAAATATATTTGTGGATGGTGTATGCCGTTGACTGACAGTAATTGGAAAGTACTTTGGCTGCTCTTCCAGTTGGTGCAAGCAACACATAAGGATAACGATATTTTCGTAAAACCTCCACAAATAGTTTGACGAGAGTCGTTTTTCCTGTTCCCGCATATCCATTGATAATAAGTATTCTTTGCTCTGTGTCAAAGAAAAAGTCTGAAAATGCTTTTATAGCCTCTACCTGATTTCCAGTAGGTTCGTATTCTATAGTGTTTAGAATTTCCTGTGATAAATGTTTAGGGAGCATATTTTATAGCAATTGATTTTTCTGTCTAAAATAATGTTTAACTTTGTTGGCAAAACTAAGCATTTTTTTTAACCGTTCGTTTTTTATTTTTAACAGGAAAAAAGAGTTATGCCCAATAAACCCATCTTATTGATTGATGAGACCTTTCACCCGACTTTTTTATCTTCATACAAAGCAACGGTTTTACTTTCTGAAAAGCAAATAAGTGTAAGTTTTATGGATTATGTCCGTAAAAAATATATCTATTTTTTTTCTCAGTCATCGGAAGAAGCATATAGCACGGAAGTGATAAAAAAAATACTGACAGAGCAATACTTAAATGAAAAAAATGTAAAAAGCCGCTTTATCGTTGCCACTCCTCACGTACAAATAATTCCTGCCTCCTTTTATAAGGAAGAAAATGAAGCACTGGCACATCATTTTGTTTTTAATAACGATGAACAAATACATCATTGTCCGTCGTTGTACGATTCAATGTTATTGTTTTCGTTGCCTGCCCCAATAGATGAAATATTGCAGCCTTTCAATCAATCATTGGTATATCCTCATATACAAGCATCTATACATCTTGCCAATTTTCATCTGAAAAAAAATAAACAAAAATCGACAGTGCTTGTACACTTGCATGAGTCTTTTTTTGAAGCCATCGTTATAGACAACGAACATTTGGTATTGATGAATACGTACTCGTATCAACATGCAGACGATATTTTATACTTTATTCATTTGTTGTATCAAACGCTTTCGTTGGACAAGGATACTTTCCCGCTGGTATTTTCGGGTCAGGTAGATAAAAAGGATGACATCATAAAAAAGGCTAAGGATTTTGGATTTAATATTGATTATGCCCGACTCCACACATCCAATATATACAGTTATCGTTTTAATGAATTATCCATACATCGGTATGCTTCCTTATTCAGTATTTCCCAATGAGAATTATTAGCGGAAAATATAAAGGGCGGAAAATAAATCCTCCTGCCAACATGAAAGCACGCCCTACTACCGATTTTGCCAAAGAAGGGTTATTTGATATACTTTACCACCGTATTAATTTTGAACAAGTTTCTGTGCTCGATTTATTTAGCGGCACGGGTTATTTAAGTTATGAATTTGCATCACGTGGAGCCACTACCATTGTAGCCGTAGAAAAAAATCCTGTACATGCAGCATTTATCAGAAAAACGGTACATGATTTTCAAATGCCGGTAAAGGTTGTAGAAGCCGATGTATTTGCCTATTTGCAGCGTTTAAAATATTCATTCGATATTATTTTTTGTGACCCTCCATACAATTTAAAAGGAATAGACACTATACCCGATACCATTTTTTCTCAATCTCTGCTTACCCATGACGGATTATTGATAATGGAACACGGCAAACAATGCACCTTTTCACAACAACCATATTTTATTCATCAACGAAATTACGGTAAAGTACAGTTCAGTTTTTTTTCAAAAAATGCAACTCACTATTTTTTCAAATAATCGTAACTATTCACCCCGTCATTGCGAGGGAGGAACGCACGAAGCAATCTCAAGAAA
>CAYSIN010000030.1:0-28207 GCA_964431135.1 uncultured Bacteroidales bacterium | reverse complement strand
AAATAATGCTGGTGACTCTATTTATTTTTCAACTGATTATAGTCTTTATTTAAGAACATTGGATTTAAATTCAATACTCAGTCCTTATAGTTTTGGAGCAAGTGCTCCCGCTACAACAGGAATGGAATATGGTGCTAACTATGTATTTTTAAATAATGATCAGGTTGATTCTATCGCTGTGTTTATTTATGGTTCACATGGAACAGGTACAGTAACCGGGAAATTATATAACATTGATTTAACAACAGGTGCCAGAACAGTTGTTGCTCAAACAAGTGCTTATACTCCTTCCGGAAGTCTTGAATTTAAAACTTTAGCATTAATATCTCCTTATCAGGTTACAGCACCCGCTATTTTAACTTCAACTGTTCAAATGACTTTCAGTACTGCCGCTCATGATACTATTTATGTTGGTGCTGATGGTAATTTCCATGGTGATGCTGCTGTTGCTGGCGCTGCTTATTTAAAGGTAGGTGGCACATGGGATTGGTATTCAATTACAGGAACTTGTCCTATCGTTGGTGTTATTACACATCTTCAGACAAGTGTAAATTCCTTATTCTCTTCTAAGAACGTTGTATTATATCCTAATCCAGTAAGTGAAACTCTTTATGTAGTTAACGAAAAAGCCGTTCATGTTGAAATTTACAACTTGCAAGGTCAATGTGTTGCCAAATATTTTAACGAAAACGTTATTAACGTTGCCGATTTGGCACAAGGTACCTATCTTGTAAAAGTAGTAACCGATAATAAAGTGATTACTCAAAAAATCAACATTATTCATTAAAAATTGATATTTGAAATTAAAAAGGCTGTCTCTTTTTTTAGGCAGCCTTTTTTATTTTGTTTCCCATGGCAGCGTTACGTCCTACTATAGGTCCCGTTGAAATAATCGGTATTCATTCATCCGGAAAGGGTATAACACAATGGAACGATAAAAAATATTATATTCCTCATACTATACCAGAAGAAATAGTGATAGCCGAAACCCAAAACAGCCGTAGAGGATTCAGAACAGCCGTTATACAATCCATCATCAAACCATCAGAATATAGAATAAAGGCAGCATGTCCGTTTTATGATAAATGTGGAGGCTGTCATTTTCAACATATACGTTATGCGCATCAACTTCGGTTGAAACAATCTATTATTCAATCGGCATTTAATAAATATGGTATTCATTACCCTGTTCCAGATGTTACGGGTGCTACAGAAAATTTTTATTATAGAAACAAGGTAACTTTTGAAATCAGTTATTCACAAGATACCGCTGTTATAGGATTTCATCCCGAGTGGGAGAATAATTCGGTTATTGCTATAGATGAATGTATAATCGTTCAAAAAAATATTCACACTTTTTTTCAAATGCTGAAACCATTTATGATGGCATATATAAAAGAGGAAAATATTTCTTTGATTAGACGATTTACTATTCGATGCAATCAAAAGGAAGAAATAATGTTGGTCTTTGAATTAGCGTTACTGCCAACGAAAAAATTCTTTTCATTTATAAGCCAAATAAATAAAGCCACTGCTTATTCTGTTGCAATGTATTATTTTATTAGTAAAACAAACAGAAACAGCATCATTGATTATATTCATATAGAAAAAACTCCTGCTTATTTGTATGAGACCATAGAAAATAAAACGTTACGAATAAGTCCTGCTACTTTTTTTCAAAACAATATGGAAATAACAGAAAAAATATTGCGATACATAGAAGAAAAAATAGATTTTGAAAAAGTTTCGGTGATGTATGATTTATATAGCGGAAATGGAACCCTTTCGATGGTATTATGCCAAAATAAAGAAACAAGAATTATTGGTATTGAAGGTAATGTTGTTGCGGTAAGTGATGCCATATATAATGCGACTATAAACAAGGATTGCAATTCTCAATATATCTGTGGCGATGTGTTAGAAACGTTTACTGAATCGTTTCTGGTGAAGCATCCAAAACCTGATGTCATTATGCTTGACCCACCACGTTCTGGTACACTGATAGAGATTCAGAAAAATATACTTCGTATAAAACCAACCTTTATAGTATATGTTAGTTGCAACCCCGTGTCGCTGGCATGGAATCTTTCTCAACTTCTACAAGAATATGACCTGATGAATGTTCAGCCTTTTGATATGTTTCCTCAAACATATCAAGTTGAAACGGTAGTTCTGTTATGCCGTAAACATTAATAATAGAATTTTATAACAGGGTAGCGTTTAAGAGTTTTCCTGAATTTACTAAGGAAATGAACATGTTGTTTTCAGTAAGCGATTGAATAATAAGTGGATTTTTCATGGAATGTGTATCGCTTCCGCAAAAACGAATCAGATTATTTTCTACCAGATATTCGGCGGTCGTTCTCAATTCTTTTGAAACATATTGCGATAACGAAACAAGATTTAATTGAAGTTTGACACCCATTTCGTTTAAGCGATGATAATGTTCCTTTTGGTGATAAAAATAAATATAACGTTCGGGATGTGCCAGAACAGGAGTGTAACCGTTTTGAAATATTTCGTCTATGTTTTCATATAAACCTTCATTGTAAATAAAGGGTGACAGTTCAAAAAGTACATAATTGTTTCCAAAGGTTAATACTTCTCTGTTTTTAATGAGTTGTAAAAAGGCTTTATCCAAATAGTATTCCGATGCAGCCTGAAGAAGAATATTTATACGGTGTACCGAAATGGCAACGTTCATTTTGTTAAGTGCTTCCATAATTTTTTCGGGTGGATTATAAAACCAATCCTGTTGATTGTGAGGTGTAACTATCAATTTTTGATATCCCAATGCGTGCATGGTTTTAATTATTTCGATAGAATCGGATAAATTTTTTACGCCATCGTCCAGATTGGGCAAGATATGGGAATGAATGTCCACTACTATTTTTTCAAACATTATCGTTGAAAATATTGTTTTTGATAATAGGTTTCGTATTCGCCGGTAATAACATGGTTTAGCCAATCGGTGTTTTGTAAATACCAATCTACGGTTAATTGAAGTCCTGTTTCAAAATCTACTTGTTGTTTCCAACCCAGTTCATTTTTCAATTTTGAGCAATCGATAGCATAGCGTAAGTCATGACCGGCACGGTCTTTAACAAATGTTATCAATCTTTCCGAAGTTCCAGCAGGACGATGTAATTTTTGGTCCATGATTTCGCACAACTTGCGAACGAGTTTAATATTTTGCCATTCATTTTCACCCCCAATATTATAGGTTCTTCCAATGTTGCCTTTATTAAAAATTAATTCTATGGCACGTGCATGGTCTTTTACATAGAGCCAATCGCGTACATTTTCTCCTTTACCATATACAGGAAGTGATTTGTTTTCCTTAATATTATGAATGATGAGGGGAATCAGTTTTTCTGGAAACTGGTTTGGTCCATAATTATTGGAGCAATTGGAAATTATGACAGGCAACCCGTATGTATGAAAATAGGCACGAACAATATGGTCGCTGCTTGCCTTACTGGCAGAATATGGACTTCTTGGGTCATAAGGTGTTTCTTCGGTAAAATATCCATCCGTGTTTAGTGAGCCATACACTTCGTCAGTGCTGATGTGATAAAACAATTTTTTATCAAAATTATCTTTCCATGCTTGTCGTGCAGCGTTCAGCAGGGTAGTAGTTCCTACAATATTCGTAAAAATAAATTCCATAGGGTTGGCAATGGAACGGTCAACATGTGATTCGGCAGCCAGATGAATAATAGAATCAATATGATATTGAGCAAAGATGTTTGAAACAAAATCAGCATCGCAGATATCACCCTTAATAAAAGTATAATTGGGTTTGCGTTCAATGTCTTTAATATTTTCAAGATTTCCGGCATACGTAAGTTTATCAAGATTATAAATATGCCATTCGGGATAATTTTCAACAAATAGTCGAACCACATGCGAGCCAATAAAACCTGCTCCACCGGTAATTAAAATGTTTCTTTCCATGGTTAATGTTATATTTTTATTCCACGATAGTGTTTTTCCCAATTCCATGCGTCGCATAATGCATCTTCAATAGAAAGTGATGCTTTCCAATGTAACTGCTCGTTTGCTTTGGATGTATCAGCCCAAACCTTTTCAATATCACCTTTGCGTCGTGCTACTATTTGGTATTTCAATTTTTGTCCGGTAACTTTTTCAAAAGCATGAATAATTTCCATAACAGAATAACCTTTGCCCGTTCCGATATTAAACATTTCGTCCGGTTGCTGTTGTTCATGATTAATTAAACGGTTAAGGGCAGCCAAATGTGCTTTTGCCAAATCTACCACATGAATATAGTCTCTGATGCAAGTACCATCGGGAGTATTATAGTCGTCGCCGAAAACATGCAATACGTCACGAATGCCGGCAGCAGTTTGAGTAATAAAAGGTACAAGATTATTAGGAATACCTAGAGGTAGTTCGCCGATTAGTCCTGATGGGTGTGCTCCTATGGGATTAAAGTAACGAAGCGAGATGGCATGTAATGCTGGTGCGACTTTTATGGTATCTGAAATGATTTCTTCTGAAATTTGTTTCGTATTGCCATAAGGAGAATTAGCCGGTTTTATGGGTGCAGTTTCTTTGATGGGAAGTGAATCAGGCTCACCATAAACGGTACAGGATGAGGAAAAAACAAAATAGGGTATGTTAAAGTTAATCATATTTTGCAAAATATGAATAAGAGAAAGAAGATTGTTTCGATAATAATGCAAGGGATTGTCCACCGATTCGCCCACAGCTTTTAAAGCAGCAAAATGAATAATAGCATTCAAGTCGGAATGATGTTCAAAATAATTTTTGACGGAAGTTTCGTCGGTTAAATCAAGGTTAGTGAACGATGGCTCTTTGCTTGTTATTTCCTTTATTCCTTGCAGAACGGATATTTTTGAATTGCTTAGATTGTCAATTATAAAAACCTCATAACCCTGACCAATAAGTTCTACGGCTGTATGTGAGCCAATGTAGCCTGTACCGCCCGTTATGAGAATTTTTTTGTTCATATTATAAACTCCAGTATGTTTTTGTATGTTTATGTTTTCTAAAAATACCTTTTACATCTACTAAAATACCATTTTCATTCAGTAATGATTCAAAATATGAATATGGAAAATCGCGATAGGGTTTATGTGAAACGGCAATAACAACGGCATCGTATTTACCATTGGGTTGTGAAATCATATCCAGTCCATATTCTTCTTTAAATTCGCTTGCTTCGACAAAGGGGTCTGTAATATCGAGTTTTGTAATGCCATACGTTTTAAATTCGGTGATTAAATCGACAACGCGAGAATTGCGTAAATCGGAAACATCTTCCTTAAAGGTAACTCCCATAATCAGTACACGACTGCTAATAACATTTTTATTGGCAGCGATAATTTTTTTTACGGTTTGTTTGGCTACATAAAATCCCATGGTATCGTTGACATACCGTCCTGCATTAATAACCTGTGCATGATAACGATATTCTTTTGCCTTATATGCCAAGTAATAAGGGTCAACGCCAATGCAATGTCCTCCAACCAAACCTGGATAGAATTTCAAAAAGTTCCATTTGGTACTGGCGGCTTCGAGTACTTCAAAGGTATTAATGTTCATTCGATTGAAAATAATGGAAAGTTCGTTCATGAGGGCAATGTTGACATCACGTTGTGTATTTTCAATAATTTTGGCTGCTTCGGCAACTTTAATGGAAGAAGCACGATGAACGCCTGCCTTTACTACCAATTCATAAACTTTTGCCACTGTTTCAAGGGTTTCTTCATCACAGCCCGATACAATTTTAACCACGGTAGAAAGGGAATGCTCTTTATCGCCGGGATTAATTCGTTCGGGAGAGTATCCTACCTTAAAATCGGTGGGGAATTTTAGTCCTGAAAATTTTTCAATTACAGGAACGCAATCTTCTTCAGTGCATCCGGGATATACCGTTGATTCAAATACTACCACATCACCGGGTTTAATAATTTTTCCTACTGTTTCGCTGGCACTAATCAAGGGTGTTAAATCGGGCATATTATGCCTGTCGATAGGCGTAGGAACGGCTACGATATGAAACGATGCCTGTTTCAAATCTGCCAGATTACTGGTATAAAGAATATCGCAATTTTCAAAATGAGAAGAATCAAGTTCCATGCTTGGGTCTTGCCCATGTTTCATCATTTCTACACGTTCTTTTTTAATATCAAAACCAATCACCGATATTTTTTTTGCGAACTCCAATGCAATGGGAAGCCCTACGTATCCTAATCCAATAACGGAAAGTTTCGTTTCTTTTTTTAATAATTTTTCGTACAGATTCATAACAATTATTTTTTAAACTATTTTAGACAAAAGGGATGATAATCGTCTTTTAAAGGACTAAGCGATGCATTACGTATTTGATATACCAATTCAATGGAAGGGCGGGCATCGTTTAATCCGAAACCATGACCATCGAGAATTTTCTGATAACTCAGAGTATGCAAATCTGTAAAACCTTCGCTAAATTCTATTTCCTTTCCATTGACTAATATAGAACGAAAGGTACGTTTTCCCTGTTCATTATAAGTTGAAGGAATATCATGAACATCGAGACTTAGAAACCATCGTACCCGTGCATTTTTTAGTTGAATAAAACCGGATGCCTTTGTATCGTCAGAAAGGAATAATTTACTGTCCGTAACATTACCAAAAAGCCATATTAGCAAATCAAAAAAATGAATGCCGATATTGGTTGCGATGCCGCCAGATTTGTGAATATCGCCTTTCCATGAAAAATAATACCAGTTGCCTCTGCCTGTGATATAGGTTAAATCAACATCATACAATTGTGCAGGATGAGATTGAATTTCCTTTTTCAACGCAATTAAATGAGGATGCAACCTAAGTTGTAGAATGGTATTGACATGTTGATGTGTTTCGTTTTCAATTTCTGCCAATGCGTCCACATTCCATGGATTAAGCACCAATGGCTTTTCGCATATAGCATCGGCACCGTTTCTCAATGAAAAACGAATATGTGAATCGTGTAAATAATTAGGTGAGCAAATACTGGTATAATCAATTTTTATTCCTTGTCGTTTCAGTTTATCAATATGTCTGTCAAATCGTTCATATTCGGTAAAAAAGTTTGTTTCGGGGAAAAAAGAATCAATAAAGCCCACACTGTCGCATGGGTCTAAGGCGGCAATCAGTTCATTCCCTGTTTCCTTTATGGCTTTAACATGGCGTTGTGCAACGTAACCAGCCAGACCTATAAGTGCAAATTTTTTAATAGCCATGATTATTTAATTTTAGAAACAAAATTGTTTTTCAATTGATATTTTTCTCCACTTTCGGGACAAACGGCAAAACCGTTGTTATCGAATATCAATTTCTGACCGTATTCGCTCATCCAGCCTGTTTGATGTGCAGGGTTACCTATAACAAGCGCATAAGGTTTTACGTCTTTGGTAACCACAGCACCTGCTCCAACAAAAGCATATTCACCAATGGTAATACCACAAATAATAGTAGCATTGGCACCGATAGAAGCACCTTGTTTAACCAGTGTTTTTTTATATTGATTACGTCGAACAACAGCACTTCTTGGATTTATTACATTAGTAAATACCATGGAAGGGCCTAAAAATACATCATCTTCACAAATAACACCCGTATAGATACTGACATTATTTTGTACTTTGACATTATTTCCTAAAACAACCTCCGGTGAAACAACCACATTTTGACCAATGTTACATTTTTTACCAATAACACATGGACTCATGATGTGGCAAAAATGCCAAATTTTAGTGCCTTCACCTATAACGCAACCATCATCAATAATAGATGTCTCGTGAGCAAAATAGTTGTTATTCATGGATAAATTTCTTGGTGCAAAATTAGAAAATATATTTAAGTCTTTTAATACAATAATAAAAAAAGTCGGTTTTTTCAATAAAGACCGACTTTTTTTATTTATAAAATTATTCTGTTAATTCTTGATAAGTTTACTTAACGATACGCCCTTATTGGTTTTTACTGAAATGATGTAAAATCCTGTAGAAAGATTGGATACGGGCACTTGCAATACCTGATGCCCTTTGGATAAGGAGTTCCATTTCTTTACAGAAACTACTTGTCCGTTCATGTTCATAATGCTTATTTGAACAGGTGAACTATTGTTTAATTCGATGGAAACATTGGTCATATCTTGTGCAGGATTTGGATAAACATTAATATAATTCTCATGATGGGTTAAGTTATTTTCGGGAACATTTACAGGTGCTTTAAATGTTTCGCAACGGAAAATACCGCGTCCCATGGTTGCAGCATAGAAAATGCCTTGATTGCTCACATCGGTTTGGAAACCTCCATTCACATAACCGGGTATAATCATCCATCCATTTTTATGGATTTGCTGACGAATTTGTGAAACAGGAACACGTGGTATGCCGTTATTTTGTTCAACCCATGATGGCGTAGAAGACGTAATATCTTCGGTAGCCCAAATTCCTTTTTCGGTTCCCAAAACTACTTGCTGACTATTATTCCAAATAACAATGGCTGAATAAACAGGCATGTCGGTTAAATTGCCCTGCTTTTCAACAAAATTATGAGACATGGTATCATCAACTGTAGTAGCAGCATTAGTAGAGTAATAAATATGACAAGGTAAATTATAATCGGAAAGGGTAACTAAAATATTATTGTTATTTTGTGGATCAACGGCGATACTATTTACAGTACCATTAAAAGAACCAATTTTTTGTAATGATACCACATTTTGATTTGATGTATAATAGGCCGTTACACTGTCTCTTGCTGATTGCAAGTTAGAAAGTCTGTAAACACTGCTCACAGCAGCAGTACTATCGTAATCTGAAAAATAAATTATATTGCCATCACTGGTAAATTCAAGGCTTTGAATTTTCTTTACATTACTATTATTTATTACGGGGTACCAAATAGGTGGATTAAAAGCAGGATTTAATGCTTCCCATGAAATCCATACATGTTTGTTTAGTCCAACTGCTGTCAGTGATTGATATGTGTCCTTAATGTAAACCGTGTCTTTCTTTTGAATAATGGTGTCTCCTTGCAAATCGCTGGCATTAACAATATGATATAAATAACGTTTAAAAGGATTTATTACAACTATGGTGTCTCCTATACGATAAGTAGTATCGGCTTTAAATATAATATGTTGAGTGCTGTTGGTATCGTAAAAGTTTTCAATAACACGCATGGGTGTGAATAGAGGTTCTTTAGAATTGCCCAGATTTTGTAATGAAGAAGATACAATATTGGTATCGGCACGATAAAATACACTGCCATCGTAACAATTATAAATTCTTCCATAAGGTTTGGTGGCAATCATAAAGTCAGGATTAAACAGGGAACGTTCAACATTTGCAACAGTATTTGAGTAATAATCTTCAAATATATATGATGCAAAATCTGTAGGATAAGTACCATCTAAATTATTATATAACAAATTGTTACCAATAGTTCCACCTAAAACTTTATTATCGGAAAAAATACCAACAGAGGTAAATGCTACAGTACTATAGTTGTGTTTCATCCACGACCAATTATCTCCCTCATCGGTAGAACGGAAAACTCCTCCATCGGTTCCTACAAACATGGTTTTATCTGTTGCAAAATTAGGACTGAATTTTATGACATGAATGCTTTCATGAATATATTTGGTACTATAAGAAGGCATTTGATAAAGAGTTAATTGTTCAAAAGAATTGGCTGGTGTATAACGATATAAATCTATACCACCAATAAATAATATTTCTGGGTCAACAGGCGAAACAGCAATAGAACAGTTATATCTGCCCTGTTTGTTTTTTGATAAACCAAATGGTTGAAATTGACTGGTTACATTTATTATCATTTTATTCCAAGTACTTCCTTTATCGGTAGATTTATAAATGTTCTTAAGTTTACCTTCGGTATTAACCGCCAAACAATAAATATAATTAGCATTGCTGGGAGCAATTGAAAATTTAAGACGAATAACATCTGTTGGGATACCTGTAGTACCTGATTTCAATAGAAAAACATCATCGCTTGTATTACAAACATACGCTTGGTCGTTTAACGATGCAACCACAATAGAACCATCATTAATAGTTTCGATATCGGTGGCAGGTTTATCAAAATTGGCATCCGAAGAATCAATGGGGTTAGTCCATGTATTTCCACCATCTGAAGAAACACGTATTCCCTTGTATGTTGCAGCGTATATTTTTGAAGATGTACCTGTAATTTGGGTAACATAAGCAAAATCATCCGTATCGGTAGATGTGAGGTGTGTCCATGTAGCACCGTTATCGGTAGATTTCCAAATGCCCTTGCCTCTGGTTCCTAAATAATTTCTGTAACCATAATATTCTCCGGTACCATAATATAAATCTCCGTTAGGTGATTGATAAAGGCAACTTATAGCCAAGTTATCGAACATATCTGAACCCGGTATTTTGGTCCATGAAGTACCAAGTGATGTGCTTTTCCACAAACCACCTGCTATAGCACCTGCATAAATCACATTCGAATTATTCTTATCAATCAGCAAGGCACGGGTACGTCCACCAATGTTAGAAGGTCCCATTTCAGTCCAAAGCATATCTATAGATTTTTCGCTTTTGGTCCGATTACCCGTATTATTTTTTTGCGACTGTGCATTCACAGAAGCATTCAACATGAAAACGAATGACACAAATGCCATTAAAGTTAACTTTTTATTTCTCATAGAGTTACTATTAAATTTATCACTAATTTATATACAAAATTTGAAGTTGCAATTTATACATAATTTTTGAAACCAAAAAAATATTTATTTCTTTTTTTTACTCTCGTATAAAATTTCACCTACTGCGTACATTTGTTCTTTTCCATGTACATTCAAATGTAAAAATCCTTTGTCATCTACACACAATAGTTTGGCTTCAAATAAGGAATCATTTTTTAAAAAATAACCAATTTCATTTTTACCCAGAAGTCTTTTATGATAAGAAGTTGATATGATTTTGTATTTTTCCTGCTTTAATAAAGAATACCAATGAAGTAATTTTTTTTGCAGTGATAGTAACAGGGTGTTGACATTATATTCTTTCTTTGTTTCCAATGACAGTGATGTTGGATTTTGAATTTCTTTTGGAAAAGCAACTTGATTGATATTTATACCGATGCCAATAATGCTGCAACTGATTTTATTTCCTGTGATTAAGTTTTCTATCAATATACCTGATATTTTCTTTTCATTTACATAAATATCGTTGGGCCATTTAATATAAACATTATCAATAGATGAATTAACAAATGATGCAATGGCTACCGCTATTGTTTTTGATAACATAAATTGTTCGGAAACAGAAAGAAATTCGGGATATAAAATCATGGAAAAAGTCAGGTTTTGAGAAGCAAGACTATGCCATAAATGATTTCCTTGTCCTTTTCCCTGTGTTTGATGAAGTACATTTATAATAGTACCTTCCTGTATGGATTCTTCTCTTGCCATAGACATAGCAATAGTATTGGATGAAGTTGCTTCCGGAAGTGTAATAATAGGTGGTAAACATATCATGGTTTTAACTTTCACATTTTCATATTTCCACATTTTCACATTTCCACATTTCCACATTTCCATATTTCCACATTTCCTCATTTCCATATTTTCTCATTTCCACATTTCCACATTTCCATATTTCCACATTTTCATATTTCCACATTTCCACATTTCCACATTTCCACATTTCCACATTTCCACATTTTCACATTTTCACATTTCCACATTTTCACATTTTCATATTTCCACATTTTCACATTTTCACATTTCCACATTTTCACATTTCCATATTTCCACATTTTCTCATTTCCACATTTCCACATTTCCACATTTTCACATTTTCATATTTCCACATTTCCACATTTTCATATTTTCTCATTATCTTCAGGCAATTCCTGATATTCATCAAAGGCTTCCACCAATGGTTTTTCAAAAGATTTGGAAATCGAGACTTTTTTAAACGTTAAAATGAGAGAAGGTAATACTAAAATATTAAAAAACAAGGCAAACAATAAAGTAATGGGAATTAAAAGTCCCAACGCTTGTGTGCCACCGTATCCCGAAAACAGAAACATTCCAAAACCAATAATTAAGACGGAAGAAGAATAAATCATGCTTGACCCGACTTCTTTGATGGTTTTATCTACCGATGAAGTTATGTTGTGTGCTTTAAGTTTTAACTCATAGCGATAACGAGTCAAAAACAAAATGGCATTGTCTATAGCAATACCTAAGGCAACGCTAAATACAATAATCGTAGAAGGCTTGACAGGAATATTGAAAAATCCCATAATTCCTGCTGTTATAAGAAGCGGTATAATGTTCACTTCCATAACAATCAATATCATTCTAAAGGAAGAAAAAACCAATGTTATTAATAGTGAAATGATAAGTACACCGAAAATGATACTTCCCCATAAATTACCGATTAAATATTCAGTGCCTTTGGTAAATACAATGCTGCTTCCTGTAATGGAGACATTATAATCTTTTGGAGTAAAAATAGAATCAACCTGTGGTTTAAGCCAATGCAATATTTCGTTCATTTTGAGTGTACCCACATCTGCCATTTGAATACTAATTCTTGTTTTTTGTCCAGTTGAATCAAGAAAAGATTTGAACGCATTTTTGTTGATGCCAGCATCATTGAGAAATGCTTTCATTTTATTTAGTTCAAATACGTCAGGGAGTATATAATATTTGGCATCGCCACCTTTATAGGCTTGATAGGCAAAACTTATTCCCGATACCAGCGATACGGGTTTTGAAAACAGAGGCGAGTAAGTAGAATCTTTGGTAATAGTGCGTTCAAATTTTCTAATTTTATATAACAGTTTGGCATCATCCGAAAAAACACCTCCCTTTTTGCGGGTATCGATTGAAATTTCGAAAGGCATAATACCGCCTAAATTTTTTTCAAAGAACTGAAGGTCTTTATTGATAATGTTAGTGCTTGGAATATCGTCCACCAATTTGCCAGAAATCTTCATTTTGGTCATACCAAAAACACAAATCACTATTACAATTCCAGCAGTTATATATACGGCCGTGCGATACCCAAAAATAATTCTTCGTATCCCGTCGATGACGAAAGTCAATCCTTTTTTATCAAGATGTTTAAGTTCTTTAGGCTTTGGTGGTGGCAAGTATGAAAAAACAATAGTGGTAATAATAACAGAAAGAATAAATTCAATTATAATATTGACTGAAGTTACAATACCAAACTCTTTCAACATAATATTAGATGTAAAAATAAAGGATGCAAAACCCGTAGCAGTAGTAACGTTGGTTAATAATGTAGCAAAGCCTATTTTGGTAATAACTCTTGATTGTGCCTTTACTTTATTCCCATGAATTTTATATTCCCAGTGATATTTATTAATAAGGTATATGCAATTTTCTATGGCAATAATAATAATGAGTGATGGAGTAACACCAATTAAAGCACTGATTTTGAAATTAAAGAGGGCAATAGTTCCCAATGCCCAAATTACAGTAATGACAATAACAATAAGTGATGTAAGAACTACTTGCCACGAGCGAAAGAAAATAATCATAATGAGGGCAGCCACCAAAATGGCAATAAGAATAAAAATAAATAATTCGTGTTGCAGCATTTCTGTAATGGACGTTCTGATATAAGGCATTCCCGAATAATGAACTTCAGTGTGGAATTGTTGCCCATATTCATCTACCATTGATTTTATTTGATGAATTAGAATGGTTCTGCTCTCATCGTTTACTTTACTTTTATCAAGCGTAATTCCCAATAAATATGTATTAGATTTGGGTGAATATACCAAATGGTGATAGAATTTCATTTTGGTAAGGTCATCTTTTACACGGTCAACTTCCTGTTGATTAACGGGTCGTTTGGATAATACAGGCGACAAACGAAACTTTTTTAACGAATCATTTACTTCAATTTTAAAAAACCGTGTAGGAGAAAGTACTTCTTCAATACCATCCAATGCTCTTATTTTTTCGGTCAAATCGTAAAGTGCTGTAAAACGGTTGTATTGAAACAAATTTGAATCACAAAAACCAACAACTATAACGCTGCCGTCTTCGCCAAATGTTTTTCTGAATTCATCATATTCTATAGACTGTGGATGATTATCGGGTAACATTTTAACCATCTCATACGATAGTTTTACTTTGGAAGCCATAAAACCCATAAAAACAGTTAGACCAAGCAATACCAACAATATGGAAAGTCTGTATCGCAACAATAATCGGACTATCAGTTTTTGCATTTATTTTAACTTAGAAGAATTATGGGCAAAAATAAGGTTTATTTCTATATTTAAAAAGAACATCTTGCAATATTTAATACCAAACCGCTAACAAAAGAATGAAATTAATTTTGTCCGTTGGCTTTGGTTAATGCCGTCAGACTAACCGTAATAAAACAAAAGCGAAGCGTATTGTTTTAATGAACTGGTTAGCAAGTCGATATAAATACTATATTTGTAATGAGTAAAGGGAACAGCGTGACCCCCTTTAATTCCCACTTCAACGGAGGAGGTGTTGAGTAATAGCCCATTTCCCAAATTCCTCCCCCTTTGAAGCGGATATTACTTTTAATTTTACAGGATTTATAATGGTTTCAGCAAATATTTTTAAAATTTATTTGCTACTCAAATAATAATTCCGGTTTTATTTTTAACTCTTTAAAAATTTCCTTTTGAATATCTGTTAATTCAGTGATTTTTATTTTCTCATGGTGTTTGTTTATTTGAAGGACAGTTAATTTTATCAACTTTAATTCTTCTTCGATATCTTTTGAAAACAAATTCGATAGAATGGCATCTTCATTTATCATGCAACGTATTTCTTCTCTAAATGCATTAACATATTCTATCCCTTGTCGATATTCCGCTTCCGTTTTGATTTTGCAGGTTTCCTTGTATTTCCGACATAATAAGTGATATGTGTAAGACTTCCCGTTTTGTTTATGTGTGCAATATTTTATAGCAAATATAATAATATATTTGCTATAAAATATTATTTAATAAAATTGTTATTAACAATATAATGTTAATATATATTTGCTACAATTTGTATTTTTTTTCTCTGTATTCCTCCTCAAACCTCATTTTTTGGGTTTAAAATCCGTTATAATGTTTGCTAACGGAAAACAATATGCGTATGTTGCGGGATTTCAAGGCACTATCGTTTCAAAGTTGCACAAATGTTTCTTTCTTGCACAATGTTTCAACCACCACAAAAGCCCGCAATTATCGCATATTGTATGTTATGTGCATTTATTTTTATTTACACTCATCAGAACAAATTGTGTCTTTAACAGAACAACAAGATTTTACCGTTAAACTATCCGCTGTTTGAATAGTTGGCTGACAAGTCGAATTTGAATTCTTTGAACTATCTAATTTATTGATATACGGATAAATCCACATTATTGCTGACAAAATTGTTATTGCCCAAAGAAATGATTTTGATTGTAAAAACGTTACTTTTTTCTCTTTTTCACAACAAAAATTTTTTTCGTTTTTATCATCGCAACAAACAGTTGCAGGTTTAGGTTTATATGCTTTATAAAAAGCATAGGATAAACTTACAATAGTGAGTATCAGAAAAAAGGGCGTTAGTTTCTCAAAAAATTTCAAAGTTGAACCCGAAAGCCCGATAAAACCGAATAGGATTGAGCCACCGCAACAGCCCGACGCTAAACACGCTACACCGCAAGCACTACCACAACTACCACCAATTAAAGCACCCAAACTCGAAAATAAAGTTGTTAATTTTGATTTCATATCAATTAGATTTTAGGTTTGTTGCCGTTGATTGTTATACTTAAAATCGCACTTTGGTTTTTACGATAATTGTCAAGTTCGTCTTTGTTTATAAATTGTAACAACATTTCATCGGGAAGTTTTATTTCGTGTTGTTTTTGTATTTTAATATCTTGAAAACCTGTTTTTTCAATAATTTCAATATATTTGTTTTTTTCTAATGCTCCCGAAATACAACCTGCATACATTTCGGCTGCATTTAATATTCCGATTGGAAGTTCAGCATTTAAAACAACATCTGAAATGCTGAAATGTCCGCAGGGTTTCAAAGTTCTGAAAACTTCCGAAAATGCTTTTGATTTATCCGGCACCAAATTCATTACACAATTACTAATTACAACGTCTATTGTATTATCATTTATTGGCAAATTGTCAATGTCTCCTAATTTGAATTCAATATTTTTTAATCCTAATTTTTGCAAATTTTCATTTGCTTTTTCAATCATTGCAGGCGTAAAATCTACACCTATTACTTTGCCCGTTTCTCCCGTTTGTTTTGCGGCAATAAAAACATCGTTTCCCGCACCTGAGCCAAGGTCTAATACTACATCTCCTTTTTTTATAAATGCAATTTCCGTTGGCAAACCACAACCTAAACCGAAATCTGCAATTTGCTCGTAACCTTCCACTTTTTTGTAACTTTCCGATAAAAAAGTCGTTTCATTTTCGTTAGAACAACAACTCGAACTACAACCGCAACCTGTTTTATTGGTTACCGCTTCTGTGTAGATTTTTTTTACTGTGTCTTTAATTTCTTTTATCATTTTTCTAAATTTAATAAATTGTTAAAACATTTTTTTCAACTTATAGACGAAGAAGAAGAAAAAAAGACGCAAATTTTATTTGAAACAACTATTACAAGTTTTTTTTTCTTTATATTCTACCACATTTCCATAATTGTCATTTTGAATTATACAACAATCAGAGAATAGTATTTTTAATTTTTCTCTTGCTCTTTGAACTCTCGATTTTGTTGCTGAATATGAAATATTCAAAATATTTGATAATTCTTTTTGCGAAACTCCTTTTAACTCAGTTTCAATGATTGCTTCCTTATATTTTTGTGGTAATTGCTCAATAAAAGGGACAATACATTTCTGCAATTCATCATTTTCATTTTTTTCTAAATCAGGTTCTTTTATGTCTATTTCTTTAATATCTGTAAATGATTGTTGTTTACGAAAATAATCAATTATTGCATTACGAGTAATTTGATAAATCCAAGAGTTTATTTTTGTGTCATCTTGTAGTTTATTTAAGTTTTGATATATTTTAATAAATACTTCTTGAAGAATATCATTTGTAACATCATTGTCTTTCACTCGATTATAGACAAATTTTTCTAACTCTTTGTGAAAATCAGACCATATTTGTTGAAAATTTTTATTCATTTATATCAAAGATTAATATTTTCTTAATCATAAAACGTCGAATTTATAAAAATTCTGTATTTTAAAATTTCTGATTATCCGAGTTTTTGTTGCACATAACATCTGTGTAAACTTACCATTACGTTTATATTTTCATTATCCATAGTGGAGTTGTTTTGATAAAATGCTGTTAATGTGAGCAATATTGAATATGTGTCTTAAATAGTTCATTTTGTAATTCCGTATATAAATTTATACACACAAAGGTATAACTTTTTTTTTCATTCCACCAAATTTTTTTAAAAAATTTTCCTATAAAAACGACATTATATAATTCATATTTAATAGGATAGGTACTTTTTAAGGGACGACTATTTATAAAGAACTTGGCTGCTTATGGATAAACTTATATTTGTTGCATCTTTTGCCAAAGAATTTTAGACAACACCTGTGCCTGTTTTAATAGTGATTCTTCATCCAAGGTTTGAATTTTTCTATCTTTTACAATTAATTTTCCATGACTGATAACATGTGCTACATGTTTTGATTCAATACCAAACACAAAATGCCCTAAAAAGTTGTTTTCGTTAAATGCCGTAGGGCTGTCATAATCGAGCACTACCAAATTATTATCACCATCTCCCGAAAAATGGTTTTCATCCAAATAGCGATGAACATTCCTGAAACGCTGATATGTATCTGAATAATTTATATGGTCCGTTCCCTGTCCGACAAAAAAAGTGGCTTTAGCACTTCGCAGCATGTCGCTATGCATACCATCTGTACCAAGCATGATTTTTTTATTTAATCCTTTAGCACTGAAATAACCCACGTTATTGTTCAAATTGCTTTCTGTATTTTGAACAACCCACGCAGGTGAATTTTTCAGTAGTTGGCGTTCGTCATCGTTGATGTGCAGGCAATGTGCCAGAATGGTTTTTGAAAACTGCAATGCGCCCGTATCGTTCAATCGCTGTATTACACGCATCCCATAATTGGTAAGGCAATGCTCTTCGTCGTACATGCCTTCTGCAACATGAATATGAATCCCGCTATGATATTTTTCTGCCAGTTGAATGGAATTTTTTAATGTTTCGTCTGAAACGGTAAACGAAGCATGCAACCCTACCAATCCCTGATGATGTTGTAAATAAGATTCCGTTTCGTTCAATCCTGCCTGTGCAATATTAAGTCCATCGCGGTCGGATATTTCATAACAAAGCAAATGCGAAATGCCTGTTTTTTCGAATGCCTGTGCCATTATTCCCAGCGAACCATCAATCGAAAAGGGTGAAGCATGGTGGTCTATTACAAAGGTAACACCACACTTGGCAGAGGCAAGAGCCGTAATATATGCACTCACCTCAATCATTTCCCTGTTCAAGCATTTATCAAGAGTCCACCATACATACTTTAATATTTCAAGAAAATGGTGCGGTATTTTTTTGGGAGCATCCATTCCTCTTGATAGAGCCGAATATGCATGATGATGACCACACGCAAACGATTTGGTTACATATTTCCCTCGACAATCAAGTACTGTATTTTCTTTATTTTCGGGTATTTCATTCAAAAAGGTTAATGCCCCTGATATTCCTTCGTCAACCTTTATATGTGTTTTTTTAAATTTTAATGTTTGCCAGTCAATGTACGTAGCATCTTTAAGAATAATCGCCATACGTGTTTTTTTACAAAAATACGCAATTTTTAAAGAACAAACATCATAACTGCTATCGCTTCTTATCCAAATATCCATGGATACTTGGTTGGATTATAATGATGCATGCTCTTATATATTTGTTCAAAAAGATGAACTACATGGATGTTAAAAGCATCTGCCTCCAAACAAAGGGATGAAGACGATTTAGCGGTAACAGTAACGGGCGGGGCATTCAAATAATAAAATCCGTTTTGACTATCTATTACCTCTTTTATCATCATGGAAGAAACGAAACCTGAAATATCTTCATCAAAAAAGATTATTTTATTCGTTTTTTTAATTGATTCAAAAATTATATGATTCACATCAAAGGGATGTAATGTTTGTACATCTAACAATTCCACAGAAATATCAATTTCATGCAACTGTTTAACGGCTTGCTGTGCTATGGAAACGCCCGAGCCATAAGTAACAAGAGTTATATCATCTCCTTCCTGTATTATTTCAGGAACACCTATGGACACCGTATATTCATCCATGTTTTCGGGGCATTTTTCTTTTAACTCCATACTTGTAAAAGGTTCTATGACTATAGCCGTTATATTCGATTTGAGAAGTGTATTATAAAACCCTGCAGTTTGTGTTATATCTCTGGGAACAATGACAACCACATCATTTATAAAATTCATAATACCGTTAAGCGAAATACCTGCCTGTACTAATGAATTTCTGTGTAAGGAAATGATGATTGACGCATTGGGTTGACTGTCTATAGGACTTAATCTCATGTTTTGTTGCCAGTGCCCTGCATATTTTGAAAAAAGTTCATAAGAAATATTCACAACGGGCTTTAGTCCACGCATAGACATTCCCATACTTTGTGTCAACATAGTTTCGTCGCAGTCAATAATGCGAAGTTCGCCATATTTTTTTTGAAGTTCTTCAAAGCAGGGATATACTTTATTTTCTTCTCTTAAATGCAGAAGATAATTATTTTTTTCAAGTTTTTTATCCCAGTATTGATAAATTATTTCTGTTGAAGGGAGCCATGGAGATGAATTTTCATATTGAGGTTTTGTAATGGCTGATGTCAATATTTGATTAATAAATGATGCCTTTGATACTTGTTTTTCTTTATAATTATGTAATAACCATTTGTACCATTCATGCTGAAAGGAGGAATACTGCATACAATGGCTGCATACTTTTTCCAATATTTGGGGGACTGCATTTACAATATCTTGCTGAACAGGAGAATTATTTTGTCGAAGTTCGAACATTATACTTTTAACGCTTTCTGTTCTTCGACACTTACTTTCACAAATTCTATGTTCCATAAGATAAAGTATATCCTCGCGTGCTCTATTAATGACAATCCGTTGTTGTTCCCATGCTTTTTTTTGAGCCTCATTGACTTCGTTCAAAACCTTTTGTACAAGATTTTCCAATTCATAAAGAGAAGCCAGTTGATTATCAATAATCCATTTTTTAAATGCAAGTAGTGGGTCTAAATTAGTTTCCTTGTCCGAAGTATAAACTTCTTCGAGATAAAATATGACAGGAATATGTTCCTTGCGACACATGTTCATTCCTTCATTAAACACGGTTGCTATGGCAGAATAATCCCAATTTTTCACATGAAAAATTTTCATGTCTTTATCATCGTGAAATTTGAAATACCTTTCTTCAAAACCTGCTGTTTGTTTTGCGTTTGAATGTAATTCAGAGTCCCAAATTAACAATACAACGGGAATGTGATGGACACATGCTGCATGTATTGTTTCGATGCCATCCGTTTCTGACAAATTGGAAAGAGAAACAGTACCAAAAGCCACTTCATTGCCGTAATTGGAAAAAGGTGTTATCGGTAAAGACTTGCGGTACCACTTTGATGCAAATGCTAATCCTGCAAGACAAGGATTCATCTTAAAATTATCGGATACAGTATTAATATGATTTATGAGATTAAGGTTTGATGTAGCAGTGTCAGATTCAGAAAGCGTATTCAAAACGTTATGAAAAAATTGAATAGGTGTTAAGAGTTCCGTTGCCAATCGCCATGTTTTATCATATTCATAACTTGAATGCCAGTCGCCTTTGCAAATATATTTTGCCAGTATGGTTTGTGCCAATTCCTTTCCTTCATCTAAGTATGTGATACATGCTTTTTTATCCATAGTTATCCAATTAAGTTGACGACTTAACAGGCATAAATAATAATCGTGCAATACTTCTTTTTTAAATTCGTCGTATCCTATTTTTTTATTAATGAAGTCGTTCATAATTTATTTTTTACAAATTTAGTAAGAGTAAAATAAAACAAGCATGATGTTTTTTAAATTATTTGTATTTTTGCAAAAATAGTTGATTTATTTCAATGAATTAATTTTAAAAGGATATGATAGTAGCACTGAAAAACTGGTTGCTTGGACTTGGATTTACAAATTATTGGGCTGAAATGATTAAACTGCTGATAGTGATAATAGCCGTATTTTTTATTGCGTATCTGGCAAATTGTATCACCAAAAAGTTTATTTCTATTATCGTCAGTCGCATAGTAAGACATACCAAAGTGATATGGGATGATATTATGCTTAAAAATAAGGTATTTCATCGTTTTTCGCACCTCATACCGGCATTATTTATTTATTATATCGCACCGTATGCTTTAAAAGGGCATCCACACTGGATTGCTAACGTCAAATCGCTTGTTTTTGTTTACTTTATAATTATTGCCATACTTATATTAAGTGCTTTTCTCACTTCGCTCAACGAAATATACATGAAATTGCCCAGTTCCAAAGACCGCCCTATTAAAGGACCCTTGCAAATAGTCAATATTTTTAATTACATGGTAGGCATTATACTTATCTTGTCCATTATATTACATAAAAACCCTGCTTATTTTCTTACAGGGATAGGTGCTTTTACTGCGGTTTTGATGCTGGTTTTTAAAGACTCGTTGCTGGGACTGGTTGCGGGTATTCAACTTTGTTCTAACGAAATGGTTAAACTGGGAGATTGGATTTCCATGCCTTCCAAAGGGATAGACGGTACCATAATAGAAATTACGTTGATAACGGTGAAAGTTCAAAACTGGGATAAAACCATTTCCATGATTCCTGCTTATTCCTTAATTTCCGAATCTTTTATCAATTATCGTGGTATGGAAGAGGCTAATGCTCGTCGCATAAAACGTTCTCTTTTTATAGATATCAACACGGTTCGTTTTTTGACGCTTGAAGAAATAGAATCACTAAAAAAAATAAGTCTTATTAAAAATTATTTGGACAACAAACTCGCAGAAATAGAAAAATACAACCAATCTCTGCCTTTCGATGTTAATAATCCGGTTAATGGCAAATGGCTAACCAACATTGGTACGTTTAGAATGTATGCTTTGGAATATATCAAAAGTTTACCGCACATTCGCAAAGACTTATCGTATATGGTACGTCAAGTTAGCACCACCGAATCGGGAGTAGCCCTAGAAGTATATGCTTTTACTAGTATTACTGAATGGGAAGCCTTTGAAAAAGCACAGGCAGATATCTTTGACCATCTTATGGCAGTTGTTCCCATGTTTTATTTGCATTTATATCAAAATCCAACGGGAAATGACTTTTCACGGGTTGTTTCGCTTTCACAAAAATCATTAAACAAATAAGAATACTATTTTTTATAAAATAAACTATTTTTGTAAAAACATTTTATTATGAATTTCAATAAAGAAAACATTTCGGCTTCCATCATGCAATTGTCTAAAAATGATGATTACGAAAATAATCCTGCCATATTAAGGCAAATACTGAATTTTATTGATTTGACATCATTAAATACTACCGACCATCAAACAAAAATTATAGAACTGGTAGAAAAAGTAAATAATTTTCAACATGCTTTCCCCGATTGTCCCAATGTGGCTGCTATATGCGTATATCCAAACTTTGCAAAAACTGTTAGAGAACACTTGCAAGTTAAAGAGGTAAATATAGCAACGGTAGCAGGATGCTTTCCTTCTTCACAATCCTTTTTGTCGGTAAAATTATCGGAAGTAAGCCTTGCCGTTGAAAAAGGTGCCGATGAAGTAGATATAGTACTTTCGGTTGGCAAATTTTTAAACAAGGAATATCAGGAAGTAGCCGATGAAATTGCACTCATTAAAACAGCCGCTGGGGAAGCACATTTAAAAGTAATTCTCGAAACAGGTGTCTTTCCCGATGAAGAATCCATTTACACTGCCAGTATGCTAAGTATGGAATCGGGAGCAGATTTTATTAAAACTTCAACCGGAAAAGTGGATCCTGCTGCTACGTATGATGCCGTTTACATTATGACCAATGCCATTAAGGAATTTTATGAAAAAACAGGAAAAATAATTGGTATTAAACCCGCAGGCGGTATTGTTACGGTTAAACAGGCATTGGTTTATTATTCCATTGTTGAGCATGTATTGGGTAAATCGTGGTTGAATAATAAATATTTTCGCATTGGCGCTTCACGTCTTGCTAACAATATACTGACTCATCTTCATAAAATCAATGGTATTAAAACCGAAGTCAAGTATTTTTAATTCCAACATAATCTGAATTATTCGGGTTAAAACAAAAGCAAAATATATTGTTTCAATGAACCTGTTAGCATGTTGGTATAATTCAATTAGTTCATCTTATTTAGATATGATGAAATATACTAAAGGGAACTTCTAAAATTTGTATTTTTTAAAACCGCACATGTCTCGGCCATAAGACGAGAAAGAACGCTAAGATTTTCCGCAAAGAGCGCAAAGAAATAGATATCAATACTTTGCGACCTTTGCGCCTTCTTAGCGAACATTGCGGTTATATTATTATTTGAATTTTTATATCGATATGCATTCAAAAAAATTTAATCGGTATAATATCAAGTAATCATTCAAATTCGGTTTTTAACCTCTTTGAATGCAACTTGGTATAAAACGCAAACAGGTTTTGTTTTTAGAGGTGATTTGTTTACATTTGTGCGTTGAGTTTATTAATAATGGAATCGTAATAGATGATGAAAATCCTTTCTCTTTTTTTTACTTTTTTTCTTTGTACTTATTTATCGGCACAGGAAAATCTTATCAGTATTGATTCGCTTCATATTCTTTATAAAAAATCGACGATTATTTCTACAGGTATAGTAACCTCTATTTATAAAGGAGATGAATGGGGAAAAACACAGATAGTAGAATTTGAACTGACCGAAATTCAAAAGGGGAAGGATTATAATCAACTGATGATTTATGCTGCCAAAGAGAAATGGAATTTTGAAATGGGAAAAGAATATGTTGTTTTTGCTAATAAACAAAAACTGAAATCACCCTTTTATTTGTTATACAGCGAAGAAGTATGCAAGCAATGTGATAATCGTGCAATAAAAGAAGTTTATAATCTGGTTGACCGCAACCCTTTTGCCAGTATTAAAAAACCTCACTCCAAAAAAACATGGATGGACCGTGGTTGTGGTTGTCATTGAAGTTGTTTGAAGGCTTTACCTATATATTCAATAATATCTGACGCTATAAGCGATTCTTCACTTTGATTTTCCAATGTCCGTTCACCGGCTAAACCGTGAACAAATACGGCTATAATAGATGCCTGCCATGGTAAATATTTTTGCGACAAAAGCGATAAGAGCATACCGGTGAGCACATCACCACTACCTGCAGTTGCCATGCCGGGTGTTCCAGACATATTAAAATAAACTTCACCCGATGGCAAATGTATTTGTGTAAAAGCACCCTTTAAAATAATAATGATTTTATATTCTTTTGCCATAATGCTTGCCGTTAAAAAGCGTTCATAATGGGAATCGTGATTGCCAAACAAACGGTCAAATTCGCGAGCATGTGGTGTGAGAATAGTGTTTTCGGGTAGTTTGGATAATAGGGGTGTGTTCTGTGCCAAAATGTTTAATCCATCGGCATCAATTATCAGCGGAACTTTATTATTGGTTAACAAGGCCGACAATAAGCCGTATGTATGTTCACTACAACCAATACCTGGACCAACAGCAATGGCAGAATATTTTTCTATATCATGGATATGGCTATTTTCATGTTCCATTTCATCAATACTGAGCATAACTTCGGGGACCGCAGTCTGCAAAATATATACGCTTGCAGACGGTATATGCGTTGTGAGCAAACCAATACCTGTACGTAAACATGCTTTGGATGCCAATACGGCGGCTCCCGTTTTTCCATAACTTCCAGCAATAAGTAACCCATGTCCAAAGTCTCTCTTTTCTGAAAAGAGAGCACGTTTTTTTATAAGCGTGAATATAAAATTTCTGTCTGATAAATAATATAAACTTGGTTCTTCATTTTTAATTTTGTCATGCAAAAAAATGGGAATAATGATAAATTTGCCTACATATTTTTCATTGTCGGGAAAGAAAAAAGATAGTTTTGGAAATTCGAGTGTCAGTGTTAAGTCCGCCTGAATAATACTCTCCGAATTATTCCGACGATTGTCTTCTCCCATCAATCCGCTAGGTATGTCAATAGAAATCACCCTATTGTTGGATTGATTTATTTTATTAATTAACAAAACAACTTTTCCTTCCAATGGTCTGTTAAGTCCACTGCCGAATAAGGCATCTACAATAATTTCATTGGGATGGAAAACATAATCATCTACATTGGTTGTTCGAACAACAGGAAATCCCGTACAACGTTCATAATTTATTTTATTGTCGGGCGATTGTTTGTTTTCTTCGGCAAATACATAAACACGCACCGGATATCCTTTTTGAAAAAGCATGCGAGCCATAGCCAATCCATCGCCACCATTATTTCCAAATCCACATACAAAAACAAATGCTTGTGGAATTTGAAAATGTGCTTCCATATATTTACATAATTGTTTTGCGGCACGTTCCATCAAATCAACGGAAGCAATGGGCTCATGCTCGATAGTGTATTTGTCTATTTTGGCAATCTGGCTTGTAGTAAACAGTTTCATGTAAATAAAATTAGAAAATAATAAAAAATGTTTTACAAAACTTAATCCGTTATTATTAAAAATTATTACGTATTTTTGTGCGGTAAAATTATAAAAAAGAATTAATATGTTCAAAAATCATCCTAAAGGATTACTAGTTTTAGCCATAACCAATATGGGCGAAAGGTTTGGATATTATACCATGTTAGCAATTCTAACCCTATACATGCAGGCAAAATTTGGTTTAACTTCTGCTTCAACCAGCATGATTTATGGTTCTTTTCTTGCTTTGGTTTATTTTTTACCCATATTTGGAGGTATATTGGCAGACAAGGTACTGGGTTATGGGAAAACAATTTTATTGGGAATTTCCATCATGTTTATTGGATATTTTTTGATGGCTATACCACTGGAAAGCAATACCATAGGGCTAATCATGATGATAGTGTCTCTTGTCCTTATTTCTATAGGTACAGGTTGTTTTAAAGGAAATTTGCAAGCATTGGTAGGGAAATTATACGATGACCCGCAATACAGTAAAAACAGAGATATTGCTTTTTCTATTTTCTACATGTTTATTAATATAGGTGCTTTTTTTGCTCCCAGTGCTGCCAGTTATATCAATAATGCTGTATTAAAATCATCCAATTTTACTTACGATGCATCCATTCCCAAAAACTATGTCGCACTTAACGATGAAAAACAAGCCGTTGATAAAAACGCATTTTTATTAGCAAATCTTTCACCAGCAGAACAAAATTTAACGGGAAAAGATTTGGAGACTGCTATAAATAAAGTTAAAAAAGAAAAGAAAGTGGTTTTTACCGAAGATATAGAAAACGCTCTTTTCAAACTAAAGGCAGCAGGATTATATCAATATACTCAATCTAAAAAAATTTCAGACCCTGCACAAATGATAAGCAGTCATGAATATGAATTACTGCAAAATCGTGAATCAAAAGACAAGGCTGAAAAAGATTCTGTTATTGCCAAAATACATTCTATTCAAATTTCTGACCCTCAAATAGGGGGAGGTCCTAACAGTGATGATTTTGCAAGAAGTTTTGGTGAAAAATATGTAAAGCAATCTTTATCTACTTCATACAACCTGGCATTTGGTGTAGCCTGTATAAGTCTTATTATTTCTCTTCTTATATTTTTGCTTTTCAAGAAAACGTGGAAAACAGTGGACAAGACAGTTAAACAGGAAATAAAGGAATCTAAAGAAACAGGTAAAGAAGTTAAAGTGATGCCAAAAGAAGAAGTAAAAGCACGTATGATGGCATTATTCCTTGTATTTTTTGTGGTTATCTTTTTCTGGATGTCGTTCCATCAAAATGGACTAACCCTTACATTCTTTGCTCGAGATTATACTATGAGTAATATACCTGCGGGATGGAGTATAATTTTTAATTTATTCCCCTTACTGATGTTGATTGTGTTTTTATATGGCATTTATCTTTCAACCATTGGATTGTTAGGGAGCAAGTCTAATAAAAAAATAGGTATTTTACTGGTAATACTTGGTATTGTTGGACTGGCTGGATTTTATTATGCAAATATTTATGGTTTAAGTGAAAAAATTAAAATTACACCGCAAATATTTCAGCAATTCAATCCCATGTTCATCGTTATATTAACACCACTCACGGTGGCATTGTTCAGTTATTTGGCTAATAAAGGAAAAGAACCATCTGCACCACGAAAAATCGGTATAGGTATGTTTTTAGCTGCTCTTGGATATGCCATTATGCTGGTTTGCTCTATCGGATTGCCTGCACCTTCTGATATTTCAGGTGTTTCAGACACACTCGTTTCACCATCATGGTTAATAAGCACGTATTTTGTACTGACCATAGCCGAATTATTCTTAAGTCCTATGGGACTTTCATTTGTATCCAAAGTTGCTCCACCTCAATATAGTGGACTGATGCAAGGCGGATGGTTAGCAGCAACTGCCATTGGTAATTTACTTGTGGGTGTGATTGGTACATTCTGGGAAAAACTGCCATTGGTAGGCTTTTGGTCTATTTTGATTATTTGTTGCGTGCTTTCTGGTATTTTCATTTTCTCCATCATGAAAAAACTTGAATCGGCAACGAAATAAATAGTCGTCCCTTAAAAAAGTATCTATTCTATTAAATATGAATTATATAATGTCGTTTTTATATGAAAACTTTTTAAAAAATATTTGGTGGAATAAAAAAAGTTATACACTTTGTCAGTGTAAATTTATATGCGGATATACAAAATGAACTAATTGAGACACATATTATTGCTCACATGAACTGCATTTTATCAAAACATCTCCACGGTGGATAATGAAAATATAAACGTAATGGTAAGTTTACACAGAT
>CAYSIN010000029.1:0-28280 GCA_964431135.1 uncultured Bacteroidales bacterium | reverse complement strand
AAAACTGGCATCCATCGTACAAGTTATAATTACGAAGACTTTCTCTGAAGTTATTAATGGAATTGTTGTTCCAAAGAGTTTCAATAGAATTTTCAGAGATGTTCCCAATAGTTCTATAACGGTTTCTGCAGCATATTTGTACCTGTCCTGTAACCGAAAATCGTAACGTATTAAAAGGTGCAAAGCAAAAAGCACCAGTGTTTTTTCTTTGGTTATTATATTTCCAATATTTTATTTTATCGCGAAGTGGCATATAATTTATATATTTTTGAATGATTGTTGTAATCGAATAGCCAATTTTTCGGCAGTAGTATATACAATTTCAGAAACCAGTAAATAATCGGGAATCCTTAATATCGCTTTTACACCATTCACAGCATCCCATTCGTTCAATCTGTTTATTGCATTTTTTATCTTTAGTATATTCTCATCAATCAATTGCTTTGAAGTAGCAAAACAGACTGCTTTTTCGGTAAAATATTCTGTTAAATATTTCTCAGATTCTATTTTTTTTGTTATCTTATGTACTTCCGACTTTTCATATTCTTTTATTTCATTGTACACAATTTTTGTCTGTTTAATAAGTGCATTAAACATTTTCACATTTTGTAAACTTACTTCGTTATCAGATTTGATAATTTTTGCATTCTCAAAATAATTATAAACGTTTAAAATCTGTTCAGAATTTAATCCTCTTATTGAGTGAGAAGAAGGGAAATCAACGGGATTGAAAAAAATATTTATGTCGCGTTTATTCATTTCGTTAACCATTGCTGGAATTTCTTCCCAGTTTTGTTGCATAGGACAAACATTAATAGTAATCCAACGATTGTGTTTTTTAGCATATTGATAAAAGTACTCGAAATTTGACATAGTCTCTTCAAATACTGCATTTTTTCTTATTTTTTCATACGTTTCTTTTTGAAACGAATCGATAGAAACAGCAAAATAAAAAATTCCTTTGGAAAGAAGTTGTTTTATATTTTCGTTTAGAATTGTGCCATTAGTAACTATTAAAATATTGATTAGGGGATTATTTTTTAATATTTCTTGCCAAAGAGTATAATAAATATTTATTAAAAAAGGTTCACCACCTAAAAAAGTTGCTTTCTCAATATTTTTCCAAAAAGGTTTTAGTTCCTGAATAAAATATTCATTGTATGGAGATTCAATGGGAGGAAGTTTTTCGGTATTTTTGCGAATTAATGAAGATAGTTCACCCCAACACATTTCGCACTCGAGGTTACAATTGTTAGATAATTCAAACTTTACGTTTTTTAAAATTGCATTTTGATTGGTTTGAAAAATATCATAATCCAGCGAGAAGAGGTTTGTAAAATTTTTATTTTTTAACATTTTATAGCATCCCTGGCAGCCATCGGATAAATCATAATTCTGCAATTTACTTCTAAAGTCTTTAATAGTTTTTCCTTCCCATATCGCTTTAACAGATTGTTCAGGATAATTTCCTACAATTTTATATCGATTTCCGCAACAAACTCTTACCTGTCCTGAAATATGAAACTCGAGCGTATTATAAGGGGCAAAACAAAATGAATAAGATTTCTTTTTATTTCGAAGCCGGTTATATTCGTTATATATGTTGTTTTTATTCTTAGGGAATAGGAATTTCATTATTTTATTATTTAATTTTCTAAATACTGTTCAAGTTTATTTTTTATCAAAAAATCGGCAACTTCATTGTAATTAATGATGATTTCTTTTAAGGGACGAGTATTTAATTTTAAAATCGGAAACTCCTGTGTATCTGGTTGGACGTAAAGAGAAGGTATGTTTAATAATAATCCTATATCTTGTATTACTTGTTCTGTATTTTTTATCAAATCTTCATAAAAAACAGTGATGTGTGAATAATCTTGTATTTTTTTATCGTAGTAGGATTGCTTATGGTTTATATCATTGATAAATGCTAAAAATTCATTGGTGTCCACATGCAAACTGGGAGTATAATTATTTAATGCAGAACGGGTAATAAATCTATGTGTGTGCTTATAAAACGATTCTATAAAAGGAGAATTTACGGCATAAACAATACTCGTTTTATCCATGAGTTTCTTAGACACATAGCATTTTAACAGGTTTTTTCTTTTTAAATGAATAAATGAGGTTTGATATGTTTCGGCCAACAACGGGATTAGATTTTTTTTTCTAAACGTATAATCTTGCGAATAGGTTAATTTAAAACCTACTGCTTTTATTTGACGTTGATACGATTTAAAAATTTCGTTTAAAAACCCATGTGTATGGGTGTTTCTATATAAAGCCACCCAAAGCGGAAAAATTAAATCAGGATAAGATGAGACTAATTTCTTTTTGGAATAAAATAATTCATTAAAACAAACTATTTGCTTTGTAAATTGCAGCGAATAGATTAAAAAATTAGAGCCTGTACGTGGATATGTAAGTATGACAAATCGAGAGAAGTTCCTACTTTCTCCAGTAAAAGGTAATGTATGATGTATTAAATGAACACTCATGGTTACCAATCAATTTTATAACCTAACAAATTAAATAATGTTTCGTTATAGGGTTCAAAATATTCTGTTAAATACGAGATAATGTCAGTTGAAATAGCCTGTTTGTTTGTTCCTACATTTAATAATGCCATTTCCCCAATGTAAAAATCGTCATTAATATTTAAAAATGAAAATCCTTTTTTTATTACTGTCATTTCCGCTTCCCTGTTAATGTTAATACTACCTGATGAAGATACCAGCATAAAATCCATCCCCATCCTACAAAATAATAATACTGCATCAGAAAACCATATTTGAGTCGGGTACGACCATTATTATAAGTTAACATTTCGTATTCTCGGGCAATGGATAACGAAATGTTGTTTCTGAACTTTTTATAAAACGAATCGTGTTTATACCATTTCAGCACACGAATATTATTTACCGTAAATTCTGTAGCAGCGATTTTTTTGCTCATCCCATTGGCATGGTCATAATACACAGACCAGCATTCATTTATAAAGTAAAATTTACTGTTTCGAATGACATACAATTGAAAAGCCCAACTGAATGAATAAGGCGGAAAATGATAGCGACTAAAAAAATCATCAAACGATGCCATGCGAATAACAAGCGATGCGGTGGGAATGATATTTCGCATAATTAAGTGGTATGGTTTAAACTCTGTTTCGTAATGATTAAACTGGCTGTAATATTTGTATTTTTTTAATGTCTGATGCTGTAACTCCTTGTTTTCATTGGTATCAACAGAAGATACAATAGATGCATCGTGAAAGCAACCGTTATATTCCGGATGTGTTTCCAAAAAATCAAGTTGTGTTTGAATTTTCTGAGGATAAGTCCAGTAATCATCGCCGTCGAGCCATGTCAGATATTTGCCCGAAGAATGCTCATAAATTTGTTTAGCCCTTAAAACAGGACCTTCCGATTGCTCAAACAAAAACAACGTTATTTTTTCTGGATGCTGTTGATAATAATCTTTTAAAATATCCTGCGTTCCATCGGTGCTGGCATCATCAAACAAAAGCAGTTCGTACGAATAATCTGTTTGTTGTGATAATATGCTTTCTATGGCCTTTTTTACCGTGTCTTTATGATTGTGGGAAAGGACTGCAATGGTTAATGAGTACGAATTATTCATATATAAATCTCCCACTATTATTTTGGCGATATTCCATAAAATTGACAGGGCATTGACCTGTCCATTTATTTTTAAAAAATTTACGATAATCCTTTCTTACTTTTGGTAGAATCTCTGAAAGGGATGTTTGTAATACATTTCCATAAGAATAAGGAACAGGAGGGCAAAATGTAACTTCTCCATCGGGCATTATGTTTATGTGTTCGTTGCCACCGCCCCTGCAAACCGATGTCTCATATGGAAACTCAAGCATAACTTCTTTCATGGAATTAAATTTTTTACGGAACAATTCCCGCTCTTCAAGGCTCAAATTTTCGTCAAACGCATTAAAGTAATTTCCCGAAAGCAATGGAAAGAATACAAAAACAGGTTCCCGACTGGCTTGTTTCCCGAGTTCAATAATCCCGTCAAGTTCTGCATAATTGGATTTCGAAACATAGGTCCAGATTTGTGTTTTTATTCCAAGTGATGTTGCTTTTTTTAATCCATGATATGCTTTTTCAAAAATGCCTGTGACTCCTCTGTTGCTATCGTGCTTTAAAGCATTTGCACTGTCAAAGGAAACGACCAGCCTGTTTAAATCAACTTTTTTTAGTTTTTCAAGATAATCATCGGTTAACAAAAGTCCGTTAGTTACAACGCTTACTAGTATTTTTTTGCCACGTGCATACGAAATAAGTTCAAGGGCATCGGGACGCATCAGAAACTCACCGCTACAAAAGTATATCAGAATACCATTCAATCGATAAAATTGGTCTATAATATTCTTGACTTCCTGCGTAGAAAGACTACTCTTTTTCTTATTTTCAAATTTTTCGTAACAATGTTTACAATTTGCATTACATTCATGCCATGTTGAAATAAAAATATATTTTAATACTTTCATCCCTAACCATTTTTTTAAATGATAAAGTATATACCGATAAGTGAACTTGAAACCAAAACGACGAATATATTTAATCGGTTTTATCATGTTCGTTAGTGTTTAACTTTATGTTCAATTAATGTAATAATATCATTCAAATAAATCAGTTTTTTCAATTCTTCATTTTCTATTTCAATATTGAATTTTTCTTCTACATCAATGACAATATCAACCAGTCGGGCAGAATTTATTTTCAAATCGTTTACAATATTTGGATTTTCTGGCAAATGGTCAAAAATCTTTTTATTGATGGCATACTTTTTCAATAGGTCGATAACTTCATTTTTCACGTTGGTATTCATAGTCAATATTTTTTAATATTAAAACGGCATTAGTATCTCCAAAGCCAAAACTTGATTTGGCAATATAGTGCAAAGGTATATTTTTTTTCGTTTGATGAGGTATTTTTTCGTCAGCAATTATTTTTTCAATATCAGGATGAAGGTCTTCACAATGGATACTTGCATGAATAAACTGTTCTTTTAATTGTAATACTGCTGCAATGGTTTCAATAGCGCCGGTTGCGCCAATGCAATGTCCTGTAAGCGATTTCAGTGAATTAATATAAGGAAAATCTTTTCCCTTTCGATGCAAGGCGGTTGACCAGTTTTGTACTTCGAGCACATCTGCCATCGTAGAACTTAAATGTCCTGCTATTAAGTCTATTTCATTTACATCAACGTATGATTCTTGAATGGCAGCATTGATGCAACGAATTACTCCTTCGGCGCTGGGTGCTGTCATCGTACCGCCTTTTCTTTGACCTCCACTATTCAGGCTTCCACCAACTATTTCTGCATAAATGGGAGCACCTCTGCGTATGGCTGTTTCGTATTCTTCAAGGACAAGCATGCCACAGCCTTCGGCAGGTACAAAACCAGATGCAGATGCACTCATGGGGCGACTTGCCTGCAATGGTTGATTATTATACATGCGAGTGGTAACGCGCATGGCATCAAAACCAGCCCATCCCGCTGCGGTATATATATCTACGCCCCCTACCAGCATTCGTGTTGCCAATCCCTGACGGATATGTTCAAATCCAAGTATTATTGATTCGGCACCAGTAGAGCATGCCGACGAATTAAAACCAATATAATTGGCAAGCCCAAGAATATTTGCTAAATTTGCCGATGCTGCACTCAACATGCTATGTTCTATGGTAGTACTACGCAACCGTCGAATAGTTTTATTTTGAATACTGGGTAAAATTTTATTTTCATACATATCTATTGTGCCAATAGCACTGCCTGTAATAATGCCCGTATCGTAATCGGGTTCGTTGTCCAGAGTTTCGCAAATGGGAAGTTGAGCATTATTCCATGCTTCCAATCCAGCAACTACGGCATATTTAACCACATTGCTTGCCTCGCTTAAAAGAAACGTTTCCAGATAGGGGTAACAGGGCGATTTTTCCAATTCTACTCTGCCGCCTACCTGACAGCCAAATTGAAGTTCGACAAGGTCTTCTATTTTTTTTATACCACATCTACCCCATATCAGCGAATCATAAAATGTATTCAAATCTGCCCCTATAGGACTTAATACACCCATGCCCGTAACAACAACTCTGCGATTATTCATTTATCAGAAAATTACATTGAATTTTTGCCATGGACATCAGCGTTTTTTCTTCGTTAAATATAGATATGATGGAAGAAATATATCGGTTCCTTAAATAATGCAGTTCACTTTCAATAATTACAGGAGTATTAGGATAAATGGGCTGAAAAAAATTTCCTTCCATTAAACCTAATACCGGTTCAAACTTAATATTGTTTTCATATAATTTAAGAAGATAGATACCGTGCAATACACAGCCCACCTGTCCCATGGCTTCCAGTTGAATGGCACCGGGCGTAATGGGTTTATCCTTAAAATGTCCCTTGTAAAAATCAAGTTTGTCAGAAAAAAAATAAGTCGCCTTTACTTTTTTATCATCAATTTCGAGAATATCATCTACAAAAAAGAATGGAGCAGTATATGGCATACGTTCCAGTAATTTATTATGTAGTTCGTTAGAAGACATTTTTTTCACCTCCATCAATATGAATAATTTCGCCGTTTAACCATTCGGTATCATCATTACAAAGAGCCATAAGCAATTTTGCCACATCATCGGGAGTGGTGAGCCGTTTATTAGGATTTTTTTCTGTTACCTGTTCTATCAATGCAGCAGGGTTTGGGAAAACACGAATGGCTTTGGTATTCACAACACCAGGGCAAAGCAAATTGACCGAAATATGATAAGGGGCTAATTCATAAGCCATATATTTACACAGTGTTTCTAAAATGGCTTTAGATGCTCCCACCGCAGCATAGTGTGGTAGTACTCGGCGACTTCCTTCGCTGGTAAATCCAAAAATTTTTGCTTTTTCTGCAAACATTTTATTTTGGAACAACCATTGCGACCACGTTACAAAACTCAATCCCATAGATTGAACCGTATATAGCCAGTCTTCTTCGGTGAATGATTTTTCTGCTTCACCAAAAATAGGTTTAATATGTCCGTCTGCAACAGAATGGATAAATATTTTAATTGCTTGTTGGGGCAATTTTTTTAATTCCTGTTTTATCTGTTCTTTTCCTTCGTCGGTGTTGGTATTGACATTGAGTGTTTTTACTGTTATTTCTTTTGGTTGCCATATTTTCATTTCTTCCAGAAAAGATTTGGTTCCAATGCGTCCATCACGATGTACTATAAAAAGATGATAGCCTTTTGAAGCCAACGCCTTGGCGCAGGACAGTCCCATTCCGCTTGAACCTCCCAATATAAATGCCCATGAATTTGAATTCATAAATCAAGAATTAAAAGTTCAAATGTAATATGAAATAGCAAATGTATTCATTATTATATTCATCTCTCTAAAAAGTGTTTTTTTCATTTTTAAAATTTAATATTTGATATTAATTTTTATAAACCTCTTATTTATAAAATTTTTCAGCAAACATAATAAAAGTTTTTTTTACATAAAAATAAAAAATTGATTTATCCTATATGACGAGACGGAATTAATACCGATATTCATCGGTATAATACAACTATTATGCATTCAAAAATGTTTTAACCGAATTTGAATACAACTTGCTATAAAAGTTTTAGTTTTTAAAAATTTGTGATGTACTTTTGCAGTATTGAACTATAAGGTTAGGAAAGGATAAGATATGATTAGTATTACGGCGGTTTCGTACATCAATACACTTCCATTTATATATGGTATAAAGCATTCATCATGGTTAAAGCCCGATGAGTATTTGCTGCATACCATTATGCCTTCGCTGTGTGCCAAAGCATATATTGATAGTGAATCAGACATAGTGCTTATGCCTTCGGGAACGGTAAATCAATATTTGCACGAACAAATTATACAGGGTTATTGTATAGGTGCCGTTAAAACAGTAAAATCGGTTGAACTGTTTTCTGAAGTGCCATTAGAACAAATTACTCATCTATATATGGATTATCAATCCACTACATCGGTACGACTTATAAAAATATTAAATCGCTATTTATGGAAATGCCCGTTACAGTTTATTCCTTCGACAAAGGGATATGAATCTCTGATAAGAGGAACTACCGCCGGGCTTGTTATTGGCGACAGAGCGTTGTCTGTTTATCATCAATTCCCTTATGTTTATGATTTGGCAGAAGAATGGCGAAAATTGACTCAATTGCCTTTCGTATTTGCATACTGGGTTAAAACCCATAATGTACCTGCTGACTTTTTAACCCGATTTCAGCAAGCATTGGCATGGGGAGTTTTACATCGTACTGAATCGCTTTCGTTGATTAACGAACAAAAAAATATGGAGTTAGAAAATTATTTGAATCAGAACATCAGTTTTGAATTGGCTGATGACAAAATACAGGCATTGAAATTATTTTATGAATATGGTAAAACAATGGAATAATACTTATCATCGACAACCATATTATATATTATACCAAATCATTCCATATTTGCCCAATCATGAAATATTAACTATTTTAGCACGCTTAAAAAAATAAAGATTCATGTCAAGGATTTGGTTATTGATATTGGCGATAGGAATTTGTTTTTCATCAGAGATATATGCACAAAAGACAAAAGGGATACCACCCGAAAAACCAAAATTAATAATTGGTATTGTGGTGGATCAAATGCGGTATGATTATCTAACACGTTTTTATGACAAGTTCGAATCAAACGGATTTAAGCGATTTATGAACGAAGGGACTTTTTGTCGTTATACCTTTTTAAATTACATTTTTACACAAACAGGTCCCGGACATGCTTCCATTTTTACCGGAACAACACCTTCTCATCATGGCATTGTATCTAACGAATGGTACATTCCCTTAAAAAAACAAAAAGTTTATTGTGTGGACGATGCTAAAGTAAACACTGTTGGAAGTAATTCCAATAATGGGAAATACAGTCCACAGTATTTAATGACCACCACGTTTGGGGACCAACTGCGTTTACATTATTTAAATCAGTCAAAAGTAATTTCTATTTCGTTAAAAGACCGAGCCGCTATTTTACCCGGTGGCAAAAATCCCAATGCCGCTTATTGGTATGATGATGTGTCGGGCAATTTTATTACCAGTACCTATTACATGGAAACACTTCCCGTATGGGTAGAAGAATTTAATGCAAAAAAACTTGCCGATTTATATTTAAGCCGATTATGGACCACTGTACGACCCATTAATGAATATACAGAAAGCATAAGCGATTCAAATAAATATGAAAAAGGGTTTGGCAACAATCAATTTGTTTTACCTTATGATTTAACCTTTGTAAGCAAGAAAAATAAAAATGAAAAAGATTACAGTATTTTAAAACTCACTCCCTTTGGAAATACACTCGTGCATGATTTTGCTATTGCGACTATTATTAATGAACAATTGGGCAAAGACAACATACCCGATTTTTTAACCATTAGTTTTTCAGCCACAGATTATATTGGTCATCGTTTTGGACCGCGTTCTGTAGAAGTGGAAGATACCTACCTTCGGCTGGATAAGGAAATAGCACATTTGCTCGATTTTATTGACAGCGAATTGGGCAAAGAAAATGTGTTGATTTTTCTTACTGCTGACCACGGTGTATCCGATAATCCAACATATTTAAACGACATGAATATGAGTGGTGGTGTTTTTAAACAATTTTATGCACTCTCATTGTTGCGTACATATTTGAATGCTACTTATGGCGAGGGTGAATGGGTTTTGGGATATTCGGAACAACAGATTTTTTTAAATCGAAATTTAATTGAAGATGCTAAACTGTCATTGAAAGATGTTCAGGAAAAGGTTGCTTCCTTTATGATTCAATTCAATGGCGTTGCCAATGCTGTTACTGCTTATTCTTTACAATATCAAAACTACACCGATGGTTTGCTAAATGCCATGCAAAACAGTTTTAACCCCAAGCGTTCGGGCGATGTATTGATTGCTCTTGACCCGGGATGGATTGAAGACTCGTCCACCATGTTTGACCACAACTCTTTCTATACGTATGATACTCATGTCCCCTTACTTTGGTATGGATGGAAAATACCACGTTCTGCCATTGTACAAAAAGTAAATATTATTGATATTGTTCCAACCTTGGCTGCCTTTTTGCAAATAGAAGTTCCTATGGGATGTACCGGGGTTCCGATTCAGGAATTACTCGAACATTAATGCCATCTCCCAATACCAATATGCATGCCTATACTGAATAAAACAGGCCATGGACGTTGCGTATAAACATAATTATTGGTTTCTTCGGCACGTATAGGATAAATTAAACTAATATCAAAATAATTCCGACGATCATATGTTCTAAATTCTATACCACCCTGAAACGAAGGGCCATCATACACATCTGTATATCCCTGAGAACTTATACCATAATAATTATATACCGTAACTTGTATTACCGTATTGTATCCATACATAAATCCTATATAAGGATTTACCCGTTTCTGAATATTAAAAAAATTTGCTTTTATTCCTATATTAAAGCCGGGATCCTCAGATAAATTATATCCCAGCGCAATGAAAAATTTATATTGTTGTAAAAAGGTAACCGTCAATTGGCTGCCCAATCCGCCATAATCCAATCCCAACCCAAGACCAAAATAAAAAAATGGCAATAATTTTTTAGGTTGATTCTTATAAAAAGAAAAAACAGAATCTCGTTTTGCTGTGGGCGATGAAATAGTGTCGATAGGTTGTGATTCCAATATGATATTCGGCGGTATAACGGTTTTTTTGTAATAATCATAATCATTATGACTGATTTTTTGAATTATGGTGTCATTAGGCAAAACATAAAACAGATATTTGTTATCTTCTCTGATGATATTACATGGAATAGTATCGGTTCCACCATTTTTAACAATAATGTTTTGTGCATTCAGTAAAACGCTGAAGCAAATAAAAATAAAAACAAGAAAATGTTTCATATCATTTTTTTACAAAAATAACATAACTATTTTATACAAAAAAATTACAGTCATGCTAAACCATGTAATACCAAACCGCTAACGGTTTGCGGCTTGGCGTAGTGGCGGATTTTTAGCAATAAAGTTCAATCGAAGAACTGCACTTGAACCTACCACAAAACTGTCATACAAAGCACTGCACCCGCCATTACGCCAAACCGCTGTTACAGGCTGGCGTTCTTGTCCTATGTCTTTGTTTACTGTCATTTGTTTCCTTTAGCTCTGTTGTGTGACTTGCATAACATTTGACAATTTTTGGTGTCTGTAGCACCACCTTTGCTCCAAGCAGTTACGTGGTCTGCGTCCATTTCTGCAAGTTTCCAAATTTTAGTTTTGTTGCTGTCGTGTCCTAATGCACACAATGGGCAATTAGAAACACTTTTTTTCTCTGCCTCTGCTGTCTGTTTTGTATAAACAGATTTTTTTACCGCATCGTCAAAAACTCGAACTTCTAAAAGTTTTGTGTCTGTCGAACCGCCAAGTATATACTCAAAAATTCCTCTACGATTTTTTACATACGGGTCGCCATACAATTTTCTAACTTCGTCCGATACAGTCTTTGAGTTGTAGGGTTGTTTCCTATAAGTTTCATAAAGTCTGCCCCATTCAAGTCCTTTCATTTCGCTTTCAACGTCAGTAAACACAGTAGAAACCCAATCAATTACACTTGTAAAATAGTCTTTTAACTCGGTTATGCTGGTATCAAATCTGTGTCGGCTCATATATTCGCTAACATTGTCCTTACTTACCCATTGTAAAGCCCTTTCTAAAAAATCCTGACGATTTGCACTACCTGAAATGTAAGCACTCCACTTTTGAATATTGGAATTTTTACTATTACTAAATTCTTCTTTAGCCAATGTTACGAAAGGTCCTGAATAAACTGCGTTGAGTAGTTCTTGACTATTTAAAGGAACTCCTACAATGTTAATAGTTCTAAACCATTCTTTAATTTCACTTTCAGTTCCTTCACATTCATAGATAAGAAGTTTAGTGTTTAATATTTTGTTCTTTTTGTCTTCGGCAAAACCACCAAATAATTGTTCATTTCCGTTTTCGTCTTTTATGGCAAATTTATTTGTTACAAAACGTCCAATACTTGTAATACGCTGTTGACCATCTAAAACTTCAAAATTATTATCGTTGACTTTGTTGAAGTAGATTAACCCAAGTGGATAGCCTTTTAGGATTGATTCAATAACAGCAACTTCTCTTTTGCCGCCATCAGAAGCATAAATATAATTTCTTTGATACTCAGGCTGAATTGTAAGTTTACCTGAAAGCCCAAATAATCCTTTCCCTTCAAGTTCGCTGTAAACAAAACCATCACATATTTCCTTTACAGTAATTTCTGTTCTTAATGTTGTCTCCATTTTTATACTCTTCTATGTTTAATTAAAATTCTTGCATAAGGGTCTTTTTGACCTGTTATGTGGAGTTGGTCAGGTTTTGGTAAGCCTTGCTCTACTATTGAAAAGAAATGCGGATTAATGTCAATTATTTCAAATTGCTCTGGATTATATTTATCAAGGAATGTTATAGGAACTCCCATAACTCCATCATAATCACTTGGGATAGCATCTGTAAATGGAACTTCTATTGCATCATAATTATCATACTTTTTATACCCTTGTCCTTTAATACTTTTATGTGAACTAAATCTGACATTATCACTCATAGTCATCAATGGTAAAGGCTGGTGCCTTTTACCGTGGTCTAAATTTGTAAGCCAAAGACAATTATTAGTTGCTACTATTCTATTACCATTTTCATCAATTCTCGCCTCTGTGCCATATAGCTCATAAGTTTCAGGAACTATAAAGCCTGAAATCCACCTTCCCATTCCTGTTCCTAACCAAACTTTGTTTTCTTTAATAAGTGAAAAAACCTCTCTATATGAAATTGAATTTATGTTGCCAATTATTAAAAATTTTTTTTCATATTCAACAAGCTGCTTAATGAACTCACGGAATAGACTAAATGGGGGATTTGTTATTACATAGTCTGCTTGTTTCAACAGTTCAATTGATTCAGAGCTGCGAAAATCACCATCACCTTCCAATGGTGCCCACTCGTTCTTCTTGTTTTGTTTTAGTTGTAATGCAACATCTTTCAAGCTGAATTCACCGTCACCATCTATGTCGCCAACTGAATTTATTATAAATTTATTCGCAGTTATTTTAGGTCGACCTTTTTTTTGTTTAACTGTTTCATTGTCGCCAAACAAACCTAACTGAGTATTAGCAACAGGCGAGGGTTTGTAACTTGTTGTAATAAGCTGTTTTAACCCAATTCTGTCAAAGTTTAATATGAAATACCGAAAAAAGTTGCTTTCATACGGGTCGTCACAATTGCAATAAACTACTTTACCTCTGAATGTGTCAGGGTTATACTCTAAATAGGCTTCGACTTCTTTTTGTATGTCAACGTATTGCGTATAAAATTCATCACTTTTTGATTTTCTTGCTTTACGCAACAATTTACTTGCTCCTTGTCTTGCCATTATATTCTAAGTCTTTATTTCAGGTTCTACATTTACTTTTTTGTTAACAGTCGGTGTCTTGAGGTGTCGTCTTTACGCTTGCCTGTAACGTCTCGCCGATATGTGATGTGTCTGAGCCGTTAGAAGGGTGCAGTCTGAGCCATACCCCATATCCACGCTTACCTGCGTCCGTAGGACTGGCGAAGCAAACCCTGTCCCGTCAGGGCTCGGCGATGGCATATCATATATCGGCTGTTGTACGAGGTTCTGCTCGCTTTCATCTCTACGGTTTTTTTGTTTCTATTTTCAATTTTTCAATAGGTTTATATTTTGATTGCACTGCAATAAGGTCATTTTTGCATTTTCAGCACATCTGGTGATTGTCTTCTTTTTTTGACTTTCTCCAAAAACAGGTCTTTCTTCAGTGAAATAATATGTTTTCAGCTTCTATTTAAAGAAATTAACTATTTAAGATTTCCGATTATTTTGTTTGATTTTCAATGCTTTATAAAATATTTAAATGTATCAAAACTATAAACTCCTATTAGTGTCAAAACTGTACTCCATATTAAAATTCCTAACACTACAAATATCAGCAATTTCTTTTTTTCTGCATTAAACATAAGACCTAATGCAACTCCTAATGGTGCTCCAGTTAATAAAGGTGATAATAACCCTAATCCAATTACTCCATACTTGTTCCATATTTTCTTTATAGTTGTTTCTTTTTCTATCTTCTGCTCGTGTCCTCTAAGAATTAATTTTTGTATTCCATTCCCCAACAAAATTACAAATATTGAACCGATGGTTGCTCCCAAAGATGTTGCCATTATTATAGTTATTGGTTCTAATTTAAATCCAATACCAATTGGAATTGCTACCCACAACTCAAACATTGCTGTAAAAAATACTGTAAAAAATTGTAATATCATTATTTTTTCCTCCTCATATTTGTACTGTTCTATAAAAGAATTCCTCACTACAGTCTTCAATGAAAAAGTCCGTTTTATATTTGGGAAACATCATTTGTATGCGTCTTATTTTTTGAAATCAATTATCAATATTGTTTCGTCTTTTTGGCAAATCATATATTTATTTCAGTATTTCTTGCAGAATCTCGTACAACATCTGTGTAAACTTACCATTACGTTTATATTTTCATTATCCACAGTCGATTTGTTTTGATAAAATGCTAATAATGTGAGTAATATTGAATATGTGTCTCAAATAGTTCATTTTTTTACTCCGTATATAAATATACACACACAAAGATATAACTTTTTTTTCATTCCACCAAATTTTTTTTAAAAAAGTTTTCAAACCAAACCACTCACAAAAGAATGAAATGAATTTTGTCCGTTGGCTTTGGTTAATGCCGACAGACTAACCGTATTAAAAAAAGCGAAGCATATGGGGAAAAACCTTGAAGGTTTAGCCGGAGATAAAGCCAAGCAAAACCTTGAAGGTTTAGCCGGAAAATATTTTACTGTTTTTTATTTGCGAACAATTTTACTTTTATAAGTATTTCCGTTTGAAACAATCATTAAAATATACTCACCATCAGGAATGGCAGTAAGGTCAAGCGAGAACGATGCTTTATTAATTATCTTATGCAACACTACCTTTCCCTCCATATTGATTAATGAAACATCTAACGATTTTGCTGTTACATCGGGCATAATAACATTTACTACGTTGGCAGTAGGGTTTGGATACACCTGTATGGTAGCACTGAAATCATGTTCTTTGATACCAATCACATTTTCTGCTTTCCAAACGCCATTCGCAATGGTCCCTAAAAAGATAATGTTTCCAACTATTTTAATGCTGTTAACTAACATTCCATTCTGCCAATTAGAAGAGGGATATGTGATAGTCCACGTTGTTCCGTCATCTGTACTTAAATATAAACCCGTATTGGTTGCCAAAAGCCATGAATTTGTACCAATATTTTTAATACAATTTGCTTGATAATCGGCAGGTAAACCCGATGTAGTTATTTCTGTCCATATATTGGGTAGAATCGCATACTTGTAAAGTTTATTCAAATTGCCCTGCATCCTATCATTAACTACACATATTGCTATTCCCGATACAGCATTAATGTCCATCATGGCTTCGCCTTTATCCCATTCATTCTTAAGCGTACGTTTGATTACAAAATTACTGTTAAACAAATTTCCTGTATTGATATTCGTAAAACTTGCACCATTGTTGGTAGAAGCATATACATTCATAAAATCGTTCCAATCATAATCGGGGGCATAAAAAGCAAAAATAAAATTAGAAGCACCTTTTAAATAAATACGTTCGCTGGTGTTTTGGCTGTTGGGTTTTGTCCATGTATGACCTAAATTGGAAGAAGCAATAAAAGTAAAATTGCTTTGTAGCGTATCATAATAACTTATAAATAGGGTAGAATCGCATTTCCCTGCAAAAGAATATGCAGTGCCCGCAGTGTAGGGTGATGGAATGGGAGATGAAATCCATGATGCACCATTATTAATTGATTTATATAAGTCAACCTGCTCGGTAAATGGATTGGGATAGCAAAAAGCAAAAAGCGTATCTTTTGCTTGTGTAATTTCATTTACAAAATAGGCTATTCCGCCCAAATTGGGGATACCCGAATTTGCTGAAATCCAATTATTTCCCTGGTTGGCTGACCTGATTATTCCTTGGGGTTCTCTGGAAAACATAAGTGCATTTCCTGATTTGGTAAGATTTCCGCTGTAAGTGGCTATAAATTGATTGGCATTGGGACAAATCCATGTACTGCCACCGTTGGATGTATAAATAATGCGTTCATCAAAATTATTGGCAATAAATGTATTGGTATTCACTTCAATAATGTTTTCAACGACAGGTATTGCTAAATTGGTAGTAAGTTCAGAAAATGTCATTCCCTGGTCTGTAGATTTAAACAATTTCATACCAATTGACATATTCATGGCATTAATAAAAATGGCATGTTGTGTCACAGAAAAGCTTAAAATTTGGTATCCACTGGGTATTTGTCCTGAAGAAATATTTGCCCATTGCTTTGACGTAAAATTATATTTATAGATAGCATTATTATAATTAAAAAAGAGGTTTCCATAAGCATCGCCGTAGATATCGTCATAATCATCGGATATATTGGTTATGCCAAGTCCATTGAATAAAACTGTATCCATGGAATTACCATCGGTAGTGTAATACAATGAATCATGTAGCAGCAGGTAGAGTTTATTTTGTCCAAATGAAAACAACCGCATGTTTCCTCCTTGAAATGAGTTACTCCAAACCATTACTTTTTGTGACCATGATATACCATCGGTAGAGGAATACAAGTACCCGTTATCACCGGTTCCACCAACAGCATATAACGTATTATTGATGTTACCTATACTTTGGGACCACCATCCTGTTATGTTTAATGGTGTCCATGATGTTCCATTATCGGTACTTTTATAAATGTATGTATGAGAAGAATTGTGAGGTATTGCATAAAAATCAGTTCCTGTACAGACAATATTATCACATTCCACAGAATATGAGTCAAAGTTTTGAGTGGCATTAGACCAATGCTGCCCATGGTCGGTAGTTCTATAAATACCGCCATTGGTAGCAACAAGCACGCACGATGCATTCATTGCATACGATTGAATTTCTCCACCATACATGGAAGAATCGTTAATTTGACTGATTTGACCTTGAGCATAAAATCCCAACAGTACACTCGTACATAAAAAGAAAAATTTTTTCATAAAAATTGATTTTTAACGTTATGGTAATTTAAAATTGATTTTAATACTAAAAATATGTAGAATTAATTCATACTAAAGAAATTATTTTTTATCGTTTATTTTATTGAAAAACATCAGTAATCCAAGCCAGTATTCTTTGCTGGCAGGTGAACTTGCCCAAAGGCATTTGGAACCATGTTCTCCTTGTGCTTCCTGTGGTTTGAAAATTGTTTTCAGATTGGCAGGGATATTGGATGCAAGAGTAACCACATAGGGATATTCGCGTTGTGTACAAGCAATAAAAACATTTTTATCAAATCCTTTCAGTTGTGATTCAACGCTTACACTCTTTCCAAAATATTCTCCGGGTGAAAAGGCAACCACAGCCTTTACTTTGGGATTATTTTTAGATACAAGCAAGGCAAGCGAAGCCGAATAGGAACTTCCTACTACCACTACGGGCATTTTGCTTTTTTCAAAAGCATAATTAATGGCGGATTCCATATCCTGCTTAGCGTCCATATAGGTTGTGGGTAATTTCCGTTGTTGAGCTGTGTTGGCGGTTTCGTTCTGAACAAAATTTACCTGACCCCCTGCACGCAAATCAACGGCAAGACAATTATACCCCAAATTCATAAGACGCGGGGCTGTTTCTTTATATTCGCCCTTACTGTATCCTGCCTGATGAAATAATACCATAAACTGTTTCGTATTGTCATTTACATACAATTGAGCAGAAACAGGCAAACTGTCGAGCGATGGAAATGTAATCTGTTCTTGACCAAAAGCAAGAGCAGTACTGTACACTAACATAAAAAATAAAAGTTGAATTTTCATAGTAATATATAATTATAATTCAGCCAAAATCCAGACCATATTATCAGAAGCCTCTACCAGTCCACTTTTAATATGGAATGAATGCTTGTTGTTTTCTGTATCAACCACAATAACGTCACCTTTGGTCAGTGTGGAAATAATGGGAGCATGATTTTTCAATATTTCGAATGCGCCATACGTGCCTGGAAGAGATACCATATTGGCGTTTCCCTTGTATAAACTCTCCTGAGGTGTAATTATTTCCGCTTTCATTGTATTATGCTTTGGCTTCTGCTAACATTTTTTCTCCTTTGGCAATAGCATCTTCTATGGTACCGCACAAATTAAATGCCGCTTCGGGTAAATAATCAACTTCACCGTTCAAAATCATATTAAACCCGCGAATGGTATCTTCTATAGAAACCATAACACCTTTTAAGCCGGTAAATTGTTCTGCCACGTGGAGAGGTTGTGATAAAAATCGCTGAATACGGCGTGCTCGTTGAACGGCAAGTTTATCTTCTTCAGAAAGTTCATCTATACCAAGAATGGCAATAATATCCTGAAGTTCCTTATATCGTTGTAATATTTCTTTTACACGCTGTGCACAATTATAATGTTCGTTGCCAACAATATCCGCCGTAAGAATACGTGAGGTTGAATCTAATGGGTCAACAGCGGGGTATATGCCTAATTCAGAAATTTTACGGCTTAACACGGTGGTAGCATCAAGGTGCGAAAAAGTTGTAGCGGGGGCAGGGTCGGTTAAGTCGTCGGCAGGAACATATACTGCCTGTACCGACGTAATGGAACCATGTTTGGTAGAAGTAATGCGTTCCTGCATCAAACCCATTTCGGTAGCGAGCGTAGGTTGATAACCCACAGCACTTGGCATACGCCCAAGCAAGGCAGATACTTCAGAACCGGCTTGTGTAAAACGGAATATATTGTCCACAAAGAAAAGAATATCGCTCCCCTTGCTGCCTTCGCTCACATCGCCATCGCGATAATATTCAGCAACGGTTAGTCCACTAAGGGCAACGGTAGCACGTGCGCCAGGAGGTTCGTTCATTTGTCCAAAAACCATAGTACACTGCGATTTTATCAATTCATCGTAATCTACATTTGATAAATCCCAACCACCTTCTTCCATGCTTTTTTTAAAGGCGTCGCCGTATTTAATAACACCCGATTCAATCATTTCACGCAATAAATCATTTCCTTCACGGGTACGTTCTCCAACACCAGCAAATACGGAAGTTCCCTGATAACCTTTAGCAATATTGTTTATCAATTCCATGATGATAACCGTTTTTCCAACACCGGCACCGCCAAACAAACCGATTTTTCCTCCTTTGGAGTATGGCTCTAATAAGTCTATGACTTTGATACCTGTATAAAGAATTTCGGTATCGGTAGAAAGTGATTCATACGTAGGGGGCTCTGAATGGATAGGTCTTCCTTTGCTTTCAGGAATTGGATGTAACCCATCTATAGGATTTCCTATTACATTAAGCAAGCGCCCTTTGATTTGTTTTCCTGTAGGCATCTGAATGTTGGTTCCTGAGGCTACGACTTTCATTCCTCGTTGCAATCCATCGGTACTGTCCATTGATATTGCCCGTACCGTATGTTCGCCTATATGAAGTTGACATTCAATGATAATTTTACTGCCGTCTTTGCGAACAATTTCCATGGCTTCCTTGATTTGGGGCAATTCACTCCCCGAAACTTCAAAAGAAACATCTATCACAGGTCCAATAATTTGTGAAATAACGCCTATTTTTTCTGTTGCCATATACAACCTTATTTATTCAGTTGCAAACTTACACAATTATTTTTTAAATGCAAAAAAATAAATAAGCAAAATTTTCTTCTTAACCAAAAAGTGGAATAGCATGTTAGACGAGTCAGGCTAATATAAATTTACTGCGGCATCTATTAAGACTATCATGTGGGCAATAACTGAAGTATCAAATTCATTAAAAGTAGTATTTTTGAACTCAACATGCTTGAATGAATAATCCGTTTGCAGGAGTATGGCTTTTATATCATCATTTTCAAAAATAAAAAAGTCAGGTTTTTTTTGAAGAGTCGAAATAGTTTGCCCATTTTTATAATACAATGTCTGTTCTACTTTTTTTAAAATAAAACCTTGTTCAGCATTAGAAAAACTTGGTTCGGTTAGGTAAAATTTTGGCTTATCCTTGTATGGAGCACCTTGTGAAGGACAAAAGGTAGTGCAGTTTCCACATTCATTGCAAAAATCACCAATATTCAATACCTGCACTTTTTGTTGAATATTCAATATGTCCGTTTGCTCAATCTGATAGGTTGAATCGGTTTTTAAAATCTTATATACAGGTATTTTTTGGGATTCAGTAAAATACGTATAATTTGCCCTGTTGGGACAAACCGTAACACAAACACTGCATACATCGTCACATAAAAGACATCGGGATGCTTCGTTTATAACCTGTTCTCTGGTTAATGAATTTATCACGGTATTAAAATTTCTTCTTTGCTCCAAAGGCGTTTCGTTCAATGTTATTCCTTTTATTCGTTTTGATTTTTTTACAATATAATCGCTATAGTTAATGTTTCTATCTACTTTTTCTACATCAAAAGAAAAATCCAGATGTTCGCGATTCATAATCTCTTCGGCAACTTTTCTTCCATCACCAACGGCTCGAATAAATGTAGAAGCCTGATGCAAGGCATCGCCTCCAATAAACACATTAGGAAGTTGTGTTTCATTATTAATCGGATTCGTTTTTAATAAACGAGCATCTATGAAATCAACTGCCAATTCTTGACCTAATGCAGGAATTATCAAATCGGCTGGGAGTTCAAATTCAGAGCCTTCTATTTTTACAGGCGTTGGGCGTCCACTTTCATCACTCTGTGCCAATTTCATTTTTATACACTTCAAGCCAATTACTTTTCCGTCTTTGACCATTACCGATACGGGAGCGGTTAATTCCATTACCACAATGCCTTCGGCGAGCAATGCTTTTATTTCTTCAGGTTCTGCAGGCATTTCGGCAATAGTCCTTCGATACAGCAATGTAACTTTTCCGCCAACTGGCAGTATGCGAAATGCTGTACGTGCCACATCCATTGCTGTATTACCACCACCGATTACTATCACGTGAGAACCTGTATCCACCGATACACCCTGTTTTACTTTTTGTAAAAATTCATAGGGATTATATACTCCGTTGGCATTTTCTCCTTCCATACGAAGTGTTTTGAACTGTTGTGCTCCCACAGCAATATATACGTAACGACTTTTTTGACGAATGGTTTGAAACAGGGAGGCTGTCATGGGTTGATGATAAAAAAGATGAATACCTGTTTTTTCAATCCGTTCCAAATCTTTTTGAAAGGCTTCATTTTTTAGTCGAAAATATGGAATAGCATTGGCAACCATACCTCCTGCTATGGCATTGGTTTCATATACATCTACTTCAAATCCAGCCAATCGTAAAAAGTACGCACACGAAAGTCCCGACGGTCCCGCACCAATAACAGAAACCTTTATGGAATTATTATTTTGAGGAATAAAAACATTTTCATCGTGCTCCTGCTCTGCTATATAACGTTTTATTTCTCTAATCAACAATGGATTATCATAATTTATCCGTGTACATTTGGTTTGACATTCATGATTACATACCATACCCAGTGAATTGGGAAAAGGATTTTTCTTTAAAATTACATCATAGGCACGATGAAAATCTCCTTTGGATGCATAATACATATACGATGGAATATCCTGACTGGTAGCACAGGCATCCATACAGGGAGCATGAATACAGTCAAAATAATGCAAGGCACGAGTTGATTTAATATTTAATTCCTGAAACGGGTCGTGTTGATATGCCTTATTTTTTAGAACGTCTTCTGCGTATTGATTTAAAAATTCAAGCGAAGGAGAAACATTTTTAGACGAACGCAATGTTTCTATGTATTGAGACAATCGTCCGTAGCCACCGGGCTTAAGAATGTCTGAACAAACGGTAACGGGTTTTAATCCACAATGCAGCACATCGTTGATGTTGAACGAATCTACACCACCAGAAAAAGAAATATCAAGTGTTCCGTGAAAATCATATTGCAACTTTTTGGCAAGATGAATGCTAAGCGGATGCAAGGCACGTCCACTCATATACATCATTTTTTCGTTAAAGGAAAAGACATGTTTATTATTAAGGCTTTCAAGTGTATTGGTCAGTTTTATGCTAAAAGTTACGTTGTTTATTTGTGCTGCACATTGAAGATTTTTAATCATATTTACGGCATCCTGATATTTTAAATCGTGCTCAAAGGCTATATCGGGTACTACTGTTTTAAAGCCCAGCGTATCATTCAGAATACCTCTTAATGTTGCTGCACCGAGCAAAGTAGGATTTAATTTTACAGTAGTATGAAGTTTTTTTTCACTTATTAGATAATGCGCTATTTTTTCTATCTCATCGGGAGGACAACCGTGCATGGTAGAAAGCGTAACATTATTGGAAATAACGTTGGGAATATTTATTTCTGAAACCTGTGGATATAAAGGTTTTATGGCATTCAAAAATATCTCCTTTTCTTCAGAACAATGGCTCATTTTTTTAAGGAACCACTGTACATTGTCTTTTAAAATGCCTTCCATATTATAGCCTACGCTCATATTAAATATAACACCCAGTCCGGCAGAAGAATCCATATTTAACACATGTTTTATTACATGAATTAAAATCCATGCTTTTACATATTCCTGAAACGATTCGTGTATTTTAAGTTCCTGCGACCACTCACAGTTATAGCCTTCATCCTGCATATCGATACAGGGTTTTGAGATATTAAGTTCGTCGAGTGTTTGAACTGTTTTAAGTTCTATATAGCGGGCACCACAAAGCCATGCGCAGATTATATTTTGTGCTAACTGTGTGTGTGGTCCAGCAGCAACGCCCAGCGGCGTTTCCAGTATTTGTCCGTACCGTTCCATACGAAACGTATCGGTTGCCTGTGATGTAAAAAATAATTTTTCGGGAATGCCAAATATTTCCCTGCGTTGCTGATAATCGGTCAGTATTTGTTTTAAAAGCCTTTCTATACCTATTATTGAAAAACGTTCATTCATATATGCTGCTTTTCATGTTTATGCAAAGGTAAGTCAAAATTTGAAAGATAGAGATAATTCTTACTTCAACAAGTCTGTTGTTAGCGGTGTTTTTCTTCTTCATCAAAAAACATACTCAGATAATTTCGATACCGTATTTCTGATATTTCACCATGAATCACAGCCTCTTTAACCGCACAACCCGGCTCGTTGACATGAGTACAGTTGTAATATTTGCATTGGGCAGTTTGTTTCAATATTTCAGGAAAAAAATGAAAGAGTTCTTCTTTTTTTATATTTACAAAACTAAGCCCTTTTATGCCGGGAGTATCGATAATATAACCGCCCTGCGAAAGTGAATACATTTGCGAATAAGTGGTAGTATGTGTTCCTCTGAAATGTACGGGTGAAATATCCTGCACTTTAATATTTAATGAAGGCTCTATGCGGTTGATGATAGAAGATTTGCCAACGCCGGAATTGCCAGAAACAAGATTAATTTTACCTTTCATAAAGGTTGACAATAATTCAATTCCTTCACCCGTAACGGCTGAGATTTTAAAAAATGGATAACCTGCTTTTTGATATATTTGAGCCAATTCATCCATTTCATCTATCAGTTGACTGTATAAATCGCATTTATTAAGCACCACGGCGGCAGGAATTCTATATGCTTCGGCTGTTACCAAAAATCGGTCAATAAATTCCATGTTGGTTTGAGGATATAGCAATGTAACAACAATGAATGCACAATCAATATTTGCTGCCAGAATGTGAGTTTGCTTAGATAAATTTACCGATTTGCGTACCATGTAATTTTTACGTTCATATACGTGTTCAATAACACCTATTAGGTCATTTTCTTTGAAGAATTCAATCCAATCGCCAACAACAACAGGATTCGTACTTTTGCTATCTAACAAACGCATTTTTCCTTTTAAGGTACAAGTTATTTGTTTGCCACTTTGGGTTGCTACCGTATATTGTTTTCCTGCCACTTTTAATACAAGTCCTTTCATAAAGTGCGTGTTTTGAAATATAAACGTAAAAAGTATTCCTGCTTGTAATACATTAACATCCCCGCAATGATTTTGTTACTTCAACGGTAAGAGTGTTAACTTATTCTTCGGGGTGCAATTCTTCGGGCAAAAATTGATAGAATGTATCGCCTCGTAATCCCAGTCGTATGGTTTCGAGCGAGATGATTTCAGCAGGAGCAATATTACCAAGGTTTACATTGGGTCCCAACAATTTAATAAACCAAACCTGCTGTGCCTTATTGGGTGCTTCCCAAATAATGTCATCACCGTTCAATGAACTTAAAATTTTATTAATTAACACTACATGTGCACTGCCATTGGGACGATAGATACCCACTGTTCCGCTTTCGCGTGCTTCGGCAATTACTTTAAACGCGCCGGCTTGAAGTTCATTTTTCATCATTTTTATCCATCGTGCTGGAGTAATCATAATGCCTTCGTCTTTAGAGCCTACTTCGGAAATAACGGTATAATTTTTTGACAGTTGCTCTATATACTCACACTTTTTGTCATGGTCAAGTATCATAGAGCCGTCGGAAATTTCTACCAAATCCAGTCCATACATGTCCACATAACGACGGTATTCATCAAACATGCCTCTAATGAGAAATGATTCAAATAAAGTGCCGCCAAAATAAGGACGAATACCATGGTCGCGATAAATTTTTATTTTTTCCTTTATATTTTTCGAAACGAGCGATGTACCAAAGCCAAATTTCAAAAAATCGATAAGATGACCGCCTATTTCACACAGATTTTCGGCGTCACGGGTACTTAATCCTTTGTCCATAACCATAGCAATACCTGTTGTTCGTGGTTTTTCTGGACGTTCAGGGATAAACGGTAAATTAAAATTCATGATATTTTTATTTTAAAATGACGGCAAATTTAATAAACCTTTAAATTTATTATATTCTTTTGCTTCGGGAAATGTTTCCAAAAAAAAGGGTATAAGGCTGGAATCCTCTCTTATAGCCATTTTTAAATATTTAACGGCGTTGGTACTTTTTCCGCTTTGCATATACAAGCCTGCCAAACTGTATAAAAGATATTCTTTTTCATCAACTGTATTCAGATTTTCCAATAATACAGCAATACTTTTATTAATTTTTCCTTGAGCACGATATAAATCGGAAAGAAAAAGTATATAATCCTTGTCAAACGGATATTGAGACAATGATTTTCTTATATATATCAAACTCTGGTCATAGTCTTTAGTGTGTAGCATCAAATCTGCCAATGCATAATTCAGAACGGGATTATCTTCGTCTTCTTCCTGAGCAATATCCAAATAATAAGCGCTGTTTTTAAAATCATTTTGTTCTAAATATAGAAACCCCATGGTTATTAAAGTGCGTATGTCGTGAGGATTATTCTTTAATGCTTTTAAGTAATATCGTACTGACTGTTTCTTATCGTCGAGCATTTGATAGCAGACACCCATATTATAAAAAACCGTATTCATATCATCAAAAGTTGATGAGGTAATTTTTTTATAAGATTCGAGGGCATTTGCAAAATCATCCTGAAAAAAATAAATATATCCTTTGAAATAGTGAGCCTCATCAAAATCGGGTTTAATGGCGATGGCATAATCAACGGCATCGATGGCTTCATTTATCATATTCTGCATAAAGTAAAGAACACTTAAAAAGACCCAGTTATTTTGATAAAAAGGTTCCAGTTCTAACGACTTTTTCAAATACGAAATAGACGTTTCATATTGGTCGAGCAGGAAATAGCATATCGCCATTTTATCGCAAACCAAATTATTGAAATCGGAGTCTGTATTGATTATCTTGTCTAACAATTCCAACACCATTTTTACTTTTACCACATCCACTTTTGACAATGTCGGTTTGTTGCTGTATAAACTTTCGGTTGGAGAAATTTGATATATACTGTCCAATATAAATTCTGCTGTATCAATCATATTAAAAATAAAATAATCTTCTACATCCACATCTATATATCTCCTAAAAAAATTTTTTGCCTCAACAAAATTACCCAAGTATAATAGTGTCAATGAAAGATACACCAAGGTATCGGGATTAATAGTATTTTCCTTATACGCTTCGACTAAAAAAGTTAACGCATCGTTCCATTGTTGTCTTTTAAAAAAATAAACGCCTTTCATTAATAAAAGGATATCTGAATGGGGATAATACGAGAGTGCTTTGTTTAGTGCAAGTAATGCATATACGTTTTTATTCGATGTATGATAATAATTTATCAGGCTGATAAACTCATCTTCGTCGGCAAAAAAACTTTTTTCATTTTTTAAATACGTTCTAAACTTTTCGTCCAATAATTTTATTCGATATTCGTATGAATCTTCCATTTATAATAATACTCTTTACGTTATTTGGTTTTTCAAAAATACAATATCAAAATAAAATATGCAAGCACAAGTAGAAAAAATAAGTACGCAACGGTATAACTCCGAAAGACAACCTTTTTATTATACATTCATCCCTGCAGGATTTTTTACTGATGCAATTTTTTTACCACAAGATTGTCCTTCTGGGACATTCATTATATTTTCTTTATATTATTATACGTCTATCACTCTGTCACAAACGCTCTGTAAAAGCATGCTTAATACCGACTTGCTAACAAGTTCATTAAAACAATTCACTTCGCTCTTGTTTTAAGATTGATTAATTACTGGGAATTGTTTTTGCTGGTTGATTATTTATACCAATCGTTGATACGACTCGAAATGGTAATCATATTGGATGCTCCTCCCAGATGATAGGATAAATGAGCGTAATGTAATTGAAACTTTGATATTTTAAAACCAAAACCCCACGAAAAACCTGTCATGGCAAGGCGTGTTTCGGTAGCAAGTTCTTTTCTATGCTGAAAATTATATCCAAAGGCAGCATAAAAGTTTTTGGATAGCACAACATCTGTGGCAACAATAATATGCCGTAATGCTTCGTCAGACCATTTAGAAATGTTGCTTTTATGATTGGCAGTATCGCCGAGAACAGTTGTTTCGTTCAATTCTGAAAAAGAATAATTGCTCATATCCCAATGTTCTAAATGCTGTAATGTTAACGATAATCGCAATGGAGCATGTTTTAATTTTTTGGTTACACCAAATTCCACATCGTAATCAACGGGTTCATAATGTCCGTTGTAATATGGTTTTATTTCTGTTCCAGCATTTTTAAGACAGAGTGCCATACTTAACAGTTGATTGGGGTTATAGTACAACAATCCTATATCGGCTACTATACCGAAGGAGCGATAATCGTCATAAGAAGATAAAACAGGTTTGAGCGAAATGCCGTAAGAAAATAAACTGTCGGCAAGTTTTCGTTGAAGACTAAGATACAAGGCATAATCGGATGCATAAAAAAATCCCTCTGCATTGCCTACTTCATCCATTCTATCAAATTTCCCGTAATTAAAATATTGAATTCCGGTCATCACATTGCCCAATTTCTTTATGTTGAATGTATATCCGGCAGTGCCATAATAAATATCTGCCATATATTTATCGGTGCTTAAAAAGGCAATGTTGTTGGACGAATCGTTGAGCAACGATGGATTTTGAAAAAAAACGGAAGGTTCATTGGTAACAAGGCTAATATTATTTCCGCCCAGAGCACTTACATGAGCCGAAGTAGGTAACTGTAAAAAAGTATAGACTCCCGTTCCTCCAATTTGTGCATTGACAAATAAAAATCTACACAAAAATAAAATAGATAATAAGATAAACTTTCTTTTCATGATATACCTTTTATATTGCTAAAAAACGGTAAAAGTAATGACTTATTGCTTTGGTGATAGCAAAATTATGAAAATTATATATGGCTATTTTTTTAAATAAATGAAATTCACTCATTTTCCTTACTATCAGTAAAAAAATTCAACTATCAAATTTAAGATTTAACATATTTATACCGACTTGCTAACAAGTTCATTAAAACCATTCGCTTCGCTTTTGTTTTAAAACGGTTAGCCTGCCGGCATGAACCAAAGCCAACGGACAAAATTCATTTCATTCTTTTGTTAGCGGTTTGGTATAACAAGAACAAAACTATTTTTTAAT
>CAYSIN010000028.1:0-28657 GCA_964431135.1 uncultured Bacteroidales bacterium | reverse complement strand
TTTTTATTTAAAAATCATGCAGGGTTCTTTTTTGCGGAAAAAAAGAAAAGTACAATAAAGATTAAAATGAGTTTTTAAGTGACGACTAATTATCTTGTTAGCAAGTCGGTATTAGTATAAGAACCAGCACCTAATGGGGAATACATGTGAAGAGAACCGATATAATTTATTTTTCGTAACTTCCTTTTTTCAGAATATTAGCATCTTTCATCAAAAATTTTCCCATGGCCATAACATGATAAATACGCTTATTATCAATAAATACCAAATCGGCATCGTTGTTTATGGCAATACGTCCTTTTTTTGAAAGTTTCAGAATATCGGCAGGATTTGAGGTAGATACTTTTATGGCTGTTTCCAAAGGAATATTTTCCTGATATACGGTATCCATCAATTCACGAAAATTGGCATTGGGCAATCCCATCTCGAGTTTAACAAGGTTTCCATTTTCATCAAACCCGGGCAATGAACCGCATGCATCGGAAGTAAAAGTAATTTTTTCAATTGGAACACCTGCTTCCAGCAATAGGGGAATGCACTTCGAAGGTTTTACTTCGTATTCTGGGAAATAAGGATACGAACTAGTGGTAATATCAATATATCCGCCGCGTTTGGCAAATTCTTTAGCCGATTCCAGTGTGTAATCATTACGGTTGCAATGGGTTGGTAGGAACTGTGTCAGTTTAAGCATACCATGACTGCGTTCTATGACATCATACATGGGTTGAAAGGGTTCGTGCTGGTCGCCAAGATGAATATTTACAATACCTGCTTTGCCACCAAGCATTCCACCAACGCGTGCATGTTCAACTAATCGGATTAATTCATCTGTACTGGGCCAGGAAGAGCGATGGTCGCTTAAAGCAATTTCGCCTACTCCAATAACTTCGTCTATTAATGCTATATCTCGTCCAACATCACCGGTAATTGTGGGTGTTGGTACCTGATAAGCACCCGTATAAATCCAGCATGAAACACCTTCGGCTTTTAATCCTTTGGCTTTCATCAATACCGATTCCACAGAGCGTGTCATGCCGTCGGTACCCAAACAACCAATAACCGTAGTAACACCTGCTTCAACCAGCATGCTCAATTGCAATTCGGGAGTGCGTGTTGATGGACCGCCTTCGCCTCCTGCTCCGGCAATATGTACATGGGCATCTATCAATCCGGGTATTACTTTTAATCCATCTGCTGTAATAACCTCGCACTCCAAACCTATAGGTGCATCTATATTATCGGCAATAGCAACAATTTTCTGCCCGCTAATAAGAATATCTTTTCTGCCATGAAATTCTGGAGCAAATACGTCTGCTTTTTTAAATAATGTAAACATAAACTTGTTTGTTTTAATAAACCGTAAAAGTATGAAAAAAAATTGAATTTTGACCAATCATTAAAAAATTTCTTTGACAGTTTAAAGAATTATATTTATCTTTGCAAAAATTTTCGAAAGGGTGAATCTGTTAAAAGATTATATTATTCCAATTGAAGGCTTGAAGGATGGGTTATATCATTATAACTATCATATAAACAAATCGTTTACAGACCAATTCAATTATCAGGATATAGTTGATATATATGCCCAGGCAAAGGTTACCTTAAAAAAGGTAAATACTATGCTTGATTTTAGTATTATAATTAATGGTAAAATTTTAGCCGAATGTGATCGCTGTCTGGACGAATTTTATATGGATATTGCCTTTGAAAATAATTTCACTGTAAAATTGGATGATAATATAATGGACGACGACGAAGAAATGATATATATACCATCACAGTCTAAAGAATTTGATATAGCTCCCTATATTTTCGAAACGATTGTTTTTGCTATACCCATGAAAAAAATTCATCCGTTTAATAAAATAGGTGAAAGTTTATGTAATCCAGAGTTTATATCAAAATTAAATCGTTATACGGTTAGCGAAAGTGTGACCAACGACCCACGCTGGGATAAATTAAAAGAATTGTTAAACTAAAAACACAGTTAATATGCCACATCCAAAAAGAAAACACTCTAAAGAGAGAAGAGACAAAAGAAGAACGCACGATAAGGCTTCTTTACCTACATTAGCAACATGCTCCAATTGTGGGGCAACAATAGAATACCACCATGTATGTCCCGAATGTGGATTTTATCGTGGTAAAAAGGCTATAGAAAAAGAAATTGCTGTTTAAGTAATACGTTGATATGAGGCTTGGAATTGACATTATGGGAGGCGACTATGCCCCCAATGTTCCTTTGGAAGGAACAGTAATGGCATTAAAGCATTTGCCGAAAGATGTAGAAGTTAGTCTATTTGGAAACAAAGAACAGATAGAATCGTATCTGATAGAAAAAAATATTCATGACCAGAGACTGTTCGTTGTTCATGCACCTGAAGTAATAGAAATGCACGAATCGCCTGCTGCTGCCTTTTCTCAAAAAACAAACTCATCTATTACTGTAGGATTTCAGCATCTAAAAGACAATCAAATTAATGCCTTTGCAAGTGCAGGCAGTACGGGTGCCATGATGGTTGGTGCCATGCAGGTTATTAAATCTATTGAAGGAATTATAAGACCTTGTATTGCTTCTATTATTCCTAAACCCAATGGAAATTTTTCTATTATTGCCGATGTGGGATTAAATCCAGATTGTAAACCCGATGTGCTATATCAATACGCAATTATTGCCTCTAAATACTCTCAATTTGTATTGGGAATTAAACAACCAAAGGTAGCCCTTTTAAATATTGGTACTGAACCAGAAAAGGGTAACTTATTAGTCAAAGCTACATACGATACCATGAACAATAGTAAAGATTTTAATTTCATTGGAAATATTGAAAGCAATGAACTTTTTACCGATAAAGCGGATGTACTTATTTGTGATGGATTTGTAGGAAATATTATTTTAAAGATGGCTGAAGGTTTTTATTCGTTGCTTAAAGAAAGAAATCTGACCGATGATTTTATTCAGAAATTAAACTTTGAAATATATGGCGGTACGCCTATACTTGGAGTTAACAAGACTATTATTATTGGACATGGTGCTTCAACAGCCTTAGCCATAATGAACATGATACTTCACATGTACAGGGTAGTAAAGGCTGAATTGGTAGAAAAAATAAAAAATTTTTTTTAAAAATCGATATTAATGAAAACTATTAGAGCCGTTATTAAAGGAGTAGGCACTTACGTACCAGAATACATACTAACGAATGAAGAATTAAGTCGAATGGTTGATACTACCGATGAATGGATAATGACCAGAATTGGTATTAAAGAACGACATATACTTCGCGAGAAAGGAAAGGCATCCAGCGATTTGGGAACGGAAGCCGTAAAAAAACTCTTAAAAAAAACAAATATCCATCCTGAAGAAATAGATTTACTTATCTGTGCCTCGGTTACTCCTGATATGCAATTTCCTGCTACAGCCAATATTATTTGCGATAAAGTAGGTATAAAAAATGCATTTAGTTATGATATTAACGCAGGTTGCAGTGGATTTCTGTATGCCTTATCTACTGCTGCTAAATTTGTCGAAACTGGACAATATAAAAAAGTAATTGTAGTGGGTGCCGAAAAAATGTCGTCTATTGTTGATTATACCGATAGAACTACTTGTCCTATTTTTGGTGACGGAGCCGGTGCTGTTTTATTGGAACCTACAACCGAAGATATTGGCATAATAGACGAATTGCTGCAATCAGATGGCGTTGGACGTGTACATCTTCATCAAAAAGCAGGTGGTTCATTAAACCCTGCAAGTTTTGAAACAGTGGCTGCACGAGAACATTATATTTATCAGGAAGGGCAACAAGTATTTAAATGGGCTGTATCTAAAATGGCTGATGTCAGTCTAGAACTCATGAAACGCAATCATATTACTCCCCAAACCCTTGCATGGCTTGTACCACATCAGGCTAATATGAGAATTATTGAAGCCACTGCCCATAGAATGGGTATCAATAAAGAACAAGTGATGATTAATATTGAAAAATACGGAAACACAACTTCTGCTACACTGCCTTTATGTTTGGAAGAATGGGAACCTAAACTTCGCAAAGGAGATAATATTATATTGGCTACTTTTGGTGCTGGATTTACGTGGGGGGCTATTTATATTAAGTGGGGATACAATCCTTCCTGATTTTCGAGTCGGAATAACCAATTATTCATTACAAATTATTTTTTTAGAAAAAATTTATCAACAATCTAATAAACTAATTTAATGGTAATTATATTGTTTTTTTTCTGAAGAATATTTTTATTTGCTTAACTAAAACGAATTAGTATTGATTTTTTCCTATATTTAGTTTATATTTGCACATAAATTTAATCATTATTTTTATGAAAAAGATATTATTTATTTTTGTATTGGGAGCATCGATAAGTGGTTTTATTTCAAAAAATACTTCCGCTCAGAGTAATGTAATTACCTGCTCTGAATTTCATAAAACAAAACCATTGCGTGAAATTGTTGCCGAACATCCGGTAGATATGAGTGTACTGCCACGAGAATCAGAGGATAGGGAACATCGAATAGCACAAAAGTATGAATTTACGGCTGAAGATGGACCTCAATATGGCAATGAACCGTCTTCTATGCAAAAACAAATGGGAACTGTTCAAAATCCTAAAGCAGCGTTAACCAGTTGGGCAGGACAGGCTGTTAGTGGTATGTATCCATTAGACCCAAGTGGTGCTGTTGGATTAACTCAGTATGTGCAGATGATTAATGCTACAACATTTAAAGTTTATAATAAAACAACTGGAACAGTATTACTAACGGCAACGTTAGGTAATTTATGGTCTCCTGCAACGGCTAATAATGGTGACCCTATTGTGTTATACGACAAAGCTGCTGATAGATGGTTCTTGTCACAATTTGGTTCGTCCTCGGATAAGAAAATTTATATTGCTATTTCTCAAACAGGTGATGCTACAGGTTCGTGGTACACATATACATTCACTTCTGCACAATTCCCAGATTATTTAAAATTTTCAGTATGGGCAGATGGTTATTACATGACATCAAATCAAACAACTCAAAAAGTGTATTGTTTTGAACGAGATAGGATGTTAGTTGGAAATTCTAGTGCAAGAGCAGTATATACTACTTTTTCCCCTCCAAACGCAGGCTATTTTTTTGTTCCACTTCCAGGAGATGCTAGCGATGGAACATTACCGTCTGTTGGTACTCCTTGCCCCATATTTTCATATTCCGATAATGGATGGGGAACAAGTTATTCTGATGCAATTAATATTTACAATGCAAGTGTAAGTTGGGGAACAACAGCCTCTATGACTATTACTGCAGCAGGTAGTGTTTCCTGTGCTGCTTTCGATGCTTCTTATGATGTAAATTGGAATGATATTTCACAACCAGGTACTTCACAAAAATTAGATGGTATTGGCGGTGTATTAACGTATCGTGCTCAATGGAAAACATGGAGTGAATATAACAGTGTCGTATTGAATTGGGGAGTAAAAATCAGTTCAACACAGCGAAGTATTAAATGGTGTGAATTACGTCAAGACAAATCAACAGGAACTTGGAGTATGTATCAGGAAGGTATTTATACTCCCGATACAGACAATAGATGGTTGGGAAGCATTGCTATGGATAACAATGGTGGAATTGGATTATGTTATTCCAAATCTAATTCTTCCAGTACATATATGAGTTTGGCTTATGCAGGTCGCCGGTCATGTGACCCCTTGGGAACCCTTCCTATTTCTGAAACGATTGTTAAGGCAGGAACAGGTTCTCAAACTAATACCAATCGCGATGGTGATTATTCAGAAACAACACTTGACCCCGATGGTATTACTTTCTGGCATACAGGTATGTATTTGGGTTCGGGGGGTGCACAAAAAACACAAATATATTCTTTCCAAATACCAGCATGTTCCGTTGCTGCAGATGTTTCTATAGCCATTACAGCAGGAAGTAATCCTTCATGTGCAGGTTCATCAGTAACATTTACTGCTACTCCCACTAATGGTGGAACATCTCCTACTTATCAATGGAAAGTGAATGGAAATAATGTAGGAACTAATAGTCCTACTTATACTACTAATACATTAGCCAATAATGATGTCGTTACTTGTGTTATGACATCTAACCTTTCAGGAGTAACGGGCAACCCTGCAACTTCTGTCCCCATAACTATGACCATTAACGCTATACCAGCCACACCTACAGCGTCGAGTAATTCACCTGTGTGTGCTGGAACTTCTATCAATCTAACTACCCCTACTGTTACGGGTGCTTCGTATAGTTGGTCGGGACCAAATTCATTTACTTCAACAGTACAGAATCCTACTATTACAAATGTTACAACTGCAATGGCGGGTATTTATACTGTATCGGTTACTGTAAATGGCTGTACTAGTTTAGGTGGTACAACTACGGTTACGGTAAATACAGGTCCCCCAACACCCACTGCTTCAAGTAATAGTCCAGTTTGTGTGGCTTCCACCATTAACTTATCAACGCCTACTGTTACAGGTGCTTCGTATAGTTGGTCGGGACCAAATGGTTTTACTTCGTCACAACAAAATCCTGTTATTACAAATGCTACATCCGCTATGGCTGGTACTTATTCGGTATCCATTACCTTGGGTGGATGTCCAAGTTTGGGTGGTACTACCGTGGTAGAAGTAAATGCAACACCTACGGTTGCTTTTTCAGCAACTCCTACTTCTACTGCTTGTTCTGGATTTGTACAATTTACCGATGCGTCAACAGGTAATCCAAGTGCTTGGCAATGGAATTTTGGCGATGGACAAACATCAACATTGCAAAGTCCTTCTCATACCTATCTTTCAAGTGGAATATATTCTGTTACTTTAACAGCCACCAATAATTGTGGAAACAATCAATTAGTAAAAACAAATTATATTACTATTGATGTACTTACTGCTCCTGCTGTAACAGATGGTTCAAGATGCGGAACCGGAAGTGTTACTCTATCAGCAACGGGAAGTGGTACACTTAACTGGTATGATGCGGCTACAGGAGGGAATCTTGTAAATACAGGAACAACATATACTACTCCATCTATTTCTACCACTACCACTTATTATGTGGAAAGTGATTCAACTATGTACGGAACATCTCAATATGTAGGACCCATATATAGCGGTGGTGGTGCAACCAATTCCAATCAATCGTGGGAAGTTTTTGACTGTTTTGCTCCGGTAAGGCTTGTTTCGGTGAGCGTTTATGCTTCATCTCAAGGCAATCGTTTGATTGAACTGAAAAATTCAAGCGGTACAACATTGCAGTCAGCCACTGTTAACATTCCAGCGGGGGCAAGTAGAATGACACTTAATTTTGATATTCCCGTTGGCACTAACCTCAGATTAGTTGCTCCTGCCAGTTGTGGACTTTATAGATTAAATTCAGGTGTTAACTATCCCTATACTTTACCCGGATTAATTTCTATAAAAACCAGCAGTGCTACTACTAATCCACTAACTTATTATTATTACTTTTATGACTGGGAAGTAAAAACCATTACAAATTGTTCAAGCGCCAGAGTGCCCGTTGTGGCTACCATAGATTCTAATTCACCTGCCAGTGTTAGTATTTCTGCAAGCAGTACTGCTATTTGTTCTGGTACAAGTGTTACTTTTACAGCAACACCTACTAATGGTGGGGATACTCCTACTTATCAATGGCAAATTAACGGCAATAATGTGGGTACAAATAGTTCATCATATACTTCAACCAGTCTATCAAATAATGATGTTGTAACGTGTACTATGACATCCAGTTCAAGTTGTGTAACGGGGAACCCTGTGGTAACTTCCAATTCCATTACAATGACTGTTAATAATACAGTAACGCCCACAGTTGCTATTTCTGCATCATCAAACGATATTTGTGCAGGAAATTCGGTTACTTTTACAGCAACTCCCACTAATGGTGGAAGTACGCCTACCTATCAATGGCAAGTCAATGGTGTCAATGTAGGGAATAACACTTCTACTTATACCACTACAAACTTAGCAAATGGCAGTACCGTTTCGTGTATGGTAACCTCAAGTTTAACCTGTGCTAATCCTGTCATTGCAACTTCTAACATAATAACTATGACTGTTCATCAAATGTTAGAACCTGCTATTTCTATTACTTCAAGTAATACTACTATTTGCTCTGGTGATAATGTAACGTTTACTGCTTATGCTACCAATCAGGGAACAAGTCCAACTTATCAGTGGCAAGTAAATGGAACCAATGCAGGAACTAACAATTCAACATTTTCATCAAGTACGTTGAATAATAATGATGTCGTTACTTGTATTTTAACTTCTTCCGAAAACTGCGTTTCAACTAATAACATTCTCTCCAATGCGATTACAATTACCGTTAACAATATTACTCCAACGGCATCGTTTACTTATATTTCCAATCAACTTGATTTTACTTTCACCAACACTTCAACAGGTGCCAACAGTTATTTATGGGATTTCGGTGATGGTACAACGTCAACATTACAAAACCCAACTCATACATATATTAATCCAGGAATTTATACAATTATTTTAACTGTTTATGGTCCTTGTGATTCAAGTCAAGCAATACAATCAGTCAATGCTATTTCCTATTCTATTGAAAATGTACAATCATCATTTACAGTTGGAATATATCCCAATCCAGCCAGCGATATAGTTACTGTTGATATGGAAGGTTATGAGAGCAAAAATGTAGAAATCATTATTCAAAATGAAGCAGGCAAAAAAGTATATTCTTATAAATTGCAAAATTCCTTTGGAAATTCCAAAGTGAATGTTGATTTATCAAAATATGATAAGGGGATGTATTATTTTACTGTAAGGTTTGATAAATCGGCACAGCATTTTAAAGTAGTACATAAGTAAAACTAACTTGCATTCATAGAGGTTTTATTAGTAAGTTGCATTTAATGCCGACAATCTCGTCAATTATGACGAGACGGGATGAGCGGTTGGGTATGAATAGATATTCTGCTTCAAAAATACTATTTTGTAAAAACATCTTTAACTTTGCAATAAAAAAGAGATGATGATTACGTTGGAAAAAGCCATAGAGTTGGCATTATCAAATGCTGTGCAGACAACGATAGAATATATTTCCTATATTCAGTCATTGCAACGTGTGTTAGGCGAAGATATACGTTCCGATATTGATATTCCGCCTTTCAACAAATCGGCAATGGACGGTTATGCTTTTCAAAAATCAGATATTGAAAAAACGTTGAAAATTATTCAAACTATACAAGCAGGCGATAAACCTGTTGCCCTGCTTAAACAAGGGGAATGTGTAAAAATTATGACAGGTGCCAGAATTCCTGAAAATGCCGATTATGTAGCCAAAGTAGAGGACACATCGCTAAATAAAAATGGTGAGGTACTGATAAATAGAGTAGAAAGCAAATCCAATATTCGTTATGCTGCAGAAGATATTAAAAAGAATGAAAAAGTACTTTCCAAAGGTACTTTAATACGTCCTCAGGAAATGGCTACGCTGGCAACGGTGGGTGCTATTCGAGTTCCCGTTTATAAAAAGCCAACTGTTGTGATTGCTTCTACAGGTAACGAACTTACTGAGCCTGAAAATATTCCTAATGAAACACAAATTAGAAATTCCAATGCGTATCAGTTGGTGGCACAATGTCAACAAATGGGCATTCTTGCCGATTATATGGGTATCATACCCGACACACTTAACGATACTATAGAACATCTCAAACAGATGTTAATAGAAGCGAACGTGGTTTTGTTATCGGGCGGTGTTTCCATGGGCGATTTTGATTTTGTACCACAGGCATTAATTTCGCTGGGGTTTGAAATTATATTTCATGCCATATCTGTTCAACCCGGTAAGCCTACTTTGATGGCAAAAAAGGGTAATAAATATTGTTTCGGATTACCGGGTAACCCTGTTTCTGCTTATATGCAATTTGAATTGCTCGTAAAACCGTTTATCTATAAAATGATGGGACATGAGTATCAACCCGCGACTTGCTGGTTACCGCTTGCCAAAAGTGTTTCTCGTAAAAATGCAGAACGAACCAGCCTCATTCCTGTAAAAATAATAGATAATAAAATTTATCCAGTAATTTATCATGGGTCAGCCCATTTGCTTGCATTAAATAATGCAGATGGTTTTATGATGATTCCTATTAATATAAAAGAAATTCAACAGGATACGTATGTTACTGTACGACCACTATAATCGGCGCATCAATTATTTACGTGTATCGGTTACCGACAAATGCAATTTCAGATGTACATACTGTATGCCCGAGGAAGGCGTAAAATATATTTCTCATCAGCAGATTTTACGTTTTGAAGAAATCACCGGATTTATAAAGGTTGCTGTTAGTTTGGGTATAAATAAAGTACGAATAACGGGCGGTGAGCCATTAGTAAGAAAAAGCATTGTGCAATTAGTTTCCATGATTGGTAAAATAGATGGTATTGACGACTTTTCCATGACCACCAACGGCTATTATCTGAAAGAATATGCAGAATTACTTTTCCATGCTGGTTTAAAACGAGTCAATATTAGTTTGGATACGATTAATCCAGAACATTTTGCTGCTATTACGCGTGGTGGTAATGTTTACAACGTGATTGACGGAATTTTGGCTGCTCAACAGGCAGGGTTTAATCCCATTAAATTAAATGTAGTAGTAAAATCGGATAAAAATAAGCCTGATGCTTTAGAGGTTGCCGAGTTTGCTGCTAAAAATCATTTACAGGTACGATTTATTAAACTGATGAAACTTGATACTGGAATATTTAGTCGAGTAGAAGGTGGCGATGGAGGTAATTGCAACGAATGCAATCGGCTGCGTCTTACTGCCGATGGTTTTCTTATGCCTTGTCTGTTTTGTAATATTAAAATAAACATTCGTGAAATGTCTTATCAGGAAGCCATACTTAAAGCCATTGAGTTAAAACCGGAAGCGGGCAGTCAAAATCAAACGGGTACTTTTTACAATATAGGCGGATAATTTTTATCGCTGTTTTAAGGCTGATAAATAAAGATGTATTGTTTTTTCCAGTCCAAAATAAAGAGCGTCGCTAATGAGTGCATGACCTATCGAAACTTCCAACAATCCTGGAACATGTTCTATAAAATAAGACAGATTATCCAAATTCAAATCGTGCCCCGCATTCATTTCCAACCCCTCACTTATTGCCACTTCTGCTGCCTTTGTATAAGGCAAAACAGCGGCTTCTCTATTATTGAAAAAATTGGAAGCATACGGTTCTGTATATAATTCAATGCGATTAGTACCGGTTTTAGCAGCGTATTTGATATTTTCCAATTCCGTGTCAACAAAAATGGAAGTACGTATTCCTTCTTTTTGACAATCGTGAATTACAGATTTTAAGAAATCCATATTTTTTTTTACGTCCCAGCCTGCATTGGAGGTAAGTGCATCGGGAGGGTCTGGCACCAAAGTAACTTGTGTCGGTTTAACTTCATGAATCAATTGTAAAAAACGAGGTGAAGGATATCCTTCTATATTAAATTCAACAGAAATATTTTTTTTGATTTCATATACATCGCTGTATCTGATGTGTCGCTCGTCAGGACGGGGATGCACAGTGATACCTTGGGCTCCAAATTTTTCACAATCTACCGCTGCTTTAACCACATTTGGAATATTTCCTCCACGAGCGTTCCTTAGTGTTGCAATTTTGTTTATATTTACGCTCAATCTTACCATAAATTTTTTTATGCAAAAATACGAGTTCAAAACCATATAGCCAAATGATTGCAAAAGATTTAATTTCTGAAATTGTACCTGCACTAAGAACATCCGATACGGGTACGCAGGCACTCCAATGGATGGATATTTTTAAGGTATCACATCTGCCAATTGTAAATAACAATGAATTGTTGGGTTTAATTTCCGATGCAGATATTTATGACCTTAACAGTCCCGATGAACCTATTGGAAATCATCCCTTGTCTTTGAAAAAACCTTATGTATATGCTGAGCAGCATATTTTTGAAGTAGCAGAACGTGTTGAAACGCTTAAACTGAGCGTTATCCCTGTACTCAATAAAAATAAGGAATATGTGGGACTTATTACACTTCAGGATTTGTTGCAAGGCATGTCAAAGGTAACCAATGTAGAAAAAAATGGTACCATTATTGTTTTAGAGATGAATATTCGTGATTATTCATTGGTAGAAATTGCTCAGATTGTGGAAAGTGAAAATGCAAAAATTATTAGTTTGTATATTGCTTCGTCTGAAGATACAACTAAAATTGAAGTAACACTTAAAATAAATCAGGACGATATTGCTCGCATTATTCAATCGTTCAACCGTTATAATTACATTATTAAAAATACGTTTTCGGATAATTCGGATATAGACCAGTTTTACCAGGACAGATTGGATTCGTTGTTTAAATACCTTAACATTTAAAATGTGTAGAAAAATTTTTTTTATATTAATCTTATTATGTTTAAGGTTGCAAATCTCTATGGCTCAGTATGTAATTATAGACAGCATTCACATACAGGGAAATAAAAAAACAAAACCTTTTATTATTGAGCGTGAATTGCCTTTTAAATCGGGAGATACTCTTTGGTTACCCTATCTTAATAAAACACTTGAAAAAGCCAGTTACAATATTTTGAAAACATCATTGTTCAACTTTGCTATAGTAGATACTATTCATAGCAATGGTACCAGTACCGATATTCTTATTCATGTAGTAGAACGATGGTATCTCTGGCCTATACCTGTGTTTGAGCAGGCATCGCGGAATATAAATACATGGTTTTATGAAAACGATTACGACAAAATAAATTATGGATTTTTTTTAGCACAAGCAAATTTCAGAGGAAGAGATGAACTGTTGCGAGCCATTGTCAGAGTTGGTTTTCGCGAACAGTATGGTTTTGCCTACACTATACCTCATTTATTTAGAAGCAATACGTTGGGTTTGGAAACTAAGGCACTGTATTATCGACAAAAACAGGTGGCATATCAAACTATAGACAATAAGCCCTGTTATGTGTATAGAAAAAATTATCTATATACCAATTCCGACTATTCTATCACTTTTACATACAGACCCGGTTTATATGTATGGCATCAGGTTGAATTTGCCTATTCTACTCATTTAATTCATGATTCCTTGTTCAAACTAAATCCTTCGTTTATTTATAAAAATTACCATTCGCTGGAATATGCAAGCATCAGTTATTTGTTTAAATGGGATAAAACAAACTCTATATCATATCCTACTAAAGGTTTTTTATTGGAAGCGTCGGTTATGGATGAAGGTTTATTTTCAACCAAAATGCAAATTCCTACCATGGGAGTAAAGTCAGAATATTTTTATTCACCCTTTAGAAAAATATATATGGCTCATGCTATCAACTACAATTATTCTTTTTTTGATGAGCATGGATATATATTTTCAAAAGCATTCGGATACCTTGTTACTCCACGAGGTATGGAATTGTATCTGGTGGACGGTAATGGATATTTTTTATCAACCAATAGTGTGCGATGGGAATTAGTCCCTCCCAAAGTGAAAAACATTTACAAATTAAAAAACGAACGCTTTGCCAAAATTCACTATGCTTTTTATTTGTCTCTTAATGCCGATGCCGGTTATGTTTTTAATAATTTTGATGAAAAACTTTCAAATCAGTGGCTTTACGGCTACGGTATTGGATTGGATTTCGTTACCTATTACGATATTGCCTTGAGTGTAGATTTTTCAATCAATAAATTTGCACAAAAAGGAATTTTTTTCCATTTTTCGAAGTTTATTTAATATATATGAATATGAAAACGGTAGCCATTTATACAAGTCAGCCTTATAAGCAATATTATATTGAAATACAACGTATTGTCGAAATGCTGCTTGATTTTGATAAGGAAGTTTATATTCCTGAAAATTTATCTGACAATATCATCCCTTATATTAAGGATAAAGAAAATATTAATTTTTATAATATAAAAAACAAATTGTCGCAAAATATCGATTTGTTTATGATTATTGGTGGCGATGGTACTTTCCTTGAAGGAGTGCATATAGTTCAGGATACCAACATACCTATTATAGGCATAAATACAGGACGACTTGGCTTTCTTACCAGTATCAATCTGCAAGATATAAAAAAAATATTAACCGAAATTTTTTTAGGTAATTTCAGTATTCAAAAAAGAAGTTTACTCAAATTGGATGCTGATAACAGTTTTGATGGTTTTAATTATGCATTGAATGAATTTACCATTCATAAATCGGATACATCGTCGATGTTAACCATTGAAGTAAACATAAACAATGAATATGTCAACTCATATTGGGCTGATGGAATAATTATAGCAACACCAACGGGAAGTACTGCATATTCGTTAAGTGCGGGTGGACCTATTTTACATCCCGCTGCCAATAGTTTTATTATCACACCTATTGCTGTGCATAACTTAAATGTTAGACCTTTGGTTGTGCCTGATGATGCTATAATTACATTAAAAGCCACTGGACGCTCTGAAAAATGCCTTATTTCACTTGACCATCGTTTTTTATCTGTACCTGTAAACAGTAAATTCCAAATAAATAAGGCGTCGTTTTCAATCAATTTTTTGCACTGCCTATCCTATAACTTTTATAACACCCTTCGGAGTAAACTTTTATGGGGTGCCGACAATCGTAACTAAAATATTTTTTAAAAATTTTCGTTTTTTTTTTGTAATAAAATATAAAATATCTACTTTTGACAGCAAATTAAGAATTATGTATCCTTCATGAAGAGGAAAGGAATTATATTATTTTTATTTGTCCTGATTACAAATCTGACGTTGTTAGGTCAGACATCTTCTCGTTGGAAACGTATGCGATATGAAATTTTTTATGGTATCGGGGCTACCAATTTTTTAGGCGAACTTGGCGGTGCCAATCGCGAAGGAACCGATTTTGTTAGAGACCTCGAAATATCTATGACCAGAGAATTGGGGAGTATTGGTATTAGATATCGTTTGACCGAAACCTTTTCTACAAAGGCAATGCTTTCAGTGGGACTTTTAAAAGGCGATGATAAATTAACACAGGAAATATACCGACATTACAGAAACCTTGCTTTTCGTTCTACCATTATAGAATTTTCGGACCAGTTTGAGTATTCCATTATTCGTGAAAAACAAGGACATCGCTATAATTTAAGAAGGGTAAGGGGACTGAAAGGATTCAAAACCAATACATACTTTTTTGCTGGTATTGGGGGTGTGTATTTTAATCCTAAAAATCAATATAATGGCAAGTGGTATGCACTGCAACCATTGGGCACCGAAGGTCAGGGCTTAGTACCTACACGAAAAAAATATTCAAGGTTTAGTTTGTGCGTTCCCTATGGTATTGGTTTTAAGTATGGACTTAATCGAAGGTGGAATATAGGCATAGAATTTGGCGTTCGTAAAACATTTACCGATTATATGGATGATGTGAGTACAACTTATTACGACAACCAAATGATTCGAGATGCACGTGGCGATGTTGCAGCCTATTTGGCAGACCCTTCCGACGGCACGCACCCTGGTTGGACAGCAGCCTACAATCAACGCGGAGACCCTAAAAACAAAGACTCATACATGTTTCTTATAATAAATGCAACTTATAAATTATATACTACACGACAAGGATTACCAAAATTTAGAGGATAAGAGATGAAGAAAACAATTTCTATAATCATAGTATTTTTATTTATAATAAATATTTCTTATGGGCAGCGATGGAAACGTACACGTTATGAATTGGTAGGAGCAGCGGGTACAACAAATTATTTTGGTGAACTTGGAGGTGCAAATAAGCAAGGTACACATTTTCTTGGAGATTTTGACATGAATAATACTCGATATCATTTAATGGTAGGTGCACGTTACAAAATTGTTGAAAAAGTAGCCGTAAAATTAAATTTTTATTACGGAAGATTGAATGGTAGCGATGCCTATACCGATTATTTACCTCGTAAGCAACGAAATGCAAGTTTTACAAGTAATATTTTTGAACCTTCTATTCAATGCGAGTATTCCATATTAAAAGAAAGACTGGGCATGCGTTATACCTTTCAGAATATTCGACGATTTAAACTGTACTATGTTAATACATACGTATTTGTTGGAATAGGTGGGCTTGTATTTAATCCCCACACAACCAATAAGGATTTTAGAACTAATAAAAATGAATCTTTTAAAAAGTTTCAAGGTGTAATACCTTTAGGTGTTGGATTTAAATATGCTATTAACAGAATATCTACCATTGGCATTGAATTTGGGCAACGCTATACTACTACCGATTATCTGGACGGTTATTCGGATATCCATTCCAAAGCACGCGATTCATATTCTTTCATTTCCATAAATTATACATATAAATTAAAAACAACACGCAGCGGGTTACCTAAATTTTAACATGAAACATAGTTTGTTATATTTTTTTACGGGATTATGTTGTTTATTTTTTGCAACACAAACTGTTTTTTCACAAAGAAACCTTGACCTTGGCTTTTTTGGTGGTGGCTCTTATTATCAAGGTGATATAAATGCATCAAAAATAATGTATGCTCCACGTCCTGCATTTGGAGCATTTGTACGTTACGCTTTCCATACTCGATGGGCACTGAGAGTCAACATTTTTTCTGGACAGTTAAAAGGAAACGATAAAGATTTTTCATATACCTATCAGCAAATTAGAAGTGGAAATTTTTCAACCCCTATTATTGAAGCAACAGGGCAAATTGAACTTAATTTTCTCCCTTATCGCTTTGAAGACAAAAAGAAAAAATGGACACCTTATGTACTTACAGGAGCCACATTCTTAATTGCTTCGTATGCCGACCATGTGTATCAACCCGCCATTCCCTTTGGATTGGGTGTAAAAGTAAATATTTCGAAAAGATTGGCTATGGGAGCGGAATGGGCTTATAGAAAAACTTTTACCGATGGGCTGGATAATCTTTCTGGATATAAAAAACTTCCTGAAACTACCACAAACCATAGTGTTTCGCATTATAAACAATTTGCCTATTTTCATCAAAAAGATTATTATGCTTTTATGGGAATATTTTTTACCTATAAACTCAATTTAACAGATATAAGGTGTGATGCATACCAATAGTTTAATAGAAAATATAGATAAGAATAAACTACCCCAACACGTTGCCATTATTATGGATGGAAATGGTAGATGGGCAAAAAAACGTGGTTTAACGCGTATTTTGGGTCATCAACAAGCCGTTCAGTCTGTTAGAAATGTTACTGAAGCATCGGCAGAATTGGGAATTCCTTACATTACTCTCTATACGTTTTCTACTGAAAATTGGAATAGACCCAAAGAAGAAGTTAATGCACTGATGAATTTATTAGTTAATACAATAAAAAAAGAACTCCCAACGTTAATGAAAAACAATATTAAACTGAATGCCATAGGAAATTTAACGCAACTGCCGCCAAACGTTTACGAAAAATTAATGAATACTATTAAGCAAACATCCGAAAATTCACGATTAACTCTCACACTTGCCCTGAGTTACAGTTCATATTGGGAAATGAACGAGATGGTAAAAAAAATTGCAACTAGCGTAAAAAATGGAGATATGGATGTTAGTGATATTACCGATGAAGTAATTGCACAATCGTTGGCAACATACCCCATACCCAATCCCGATTTGCTGATTAGAACAAGTGGAGAATACAGAATTAGCAATTTCATGCTATATCAATTGGCATATACGGAATTATATTTTACGAATGTCTTGTGGCCCGATTTTTCAAAAGATGATTTTTATAAGGCTATTATTGACTATCAAAAAAGAGAACGTCGTTTTGGACGTACAACAGAGCAGTTAAAAAATGAATAAGACGTAAGAAATGAAAGTAAGGTTTTTTATTTTAATAAGTGGTCTTTTTTTTATTTTTAATCAAAGTAAAGCACAGGAGCAAATAGACATTGTTGATTATAATACTCCTATTAAATATGAAATAGGAGGCATTCGTTTTTCAGGGATTCAGTATCTTGATGAAAGTATATTAACTAATATTGCTGGCTTACAGGTGGGCGATTCTGTTTTAATTCCTGGTGAAAAAATTACACAGGCTATTCAGAAACTTTGGGACCAGGGCTTGTTCTCCAATGTAAGCATTAATCTTGAAAAAACCGTTAATAAAACGGCATTTCTAATTATAACGCTTACCGAAAGGCCACGATTAAGCAAATTTTCCATCAATGGTGTTTCAAAAGGTGAAGCCGATGATATTCGTGAAAAAATTCATTTAATTCGTGGCAATCAGGTTACCGAAAATACCCTATCTTCTACTCAATACATCATTAAAAAATTCTTTTATGAAAAAGGCTATTACAATGCTTCCGTCAAGGTAAGTCAAATGCCAGATTCGGCTTTAAAGAATCATGTTATTCTGGTATATGACGTTATAAAGGGAAATAAATTTAAAATTAGTGATATAACGTTTATAGGGAACAATATAGTAAGTGGGAAAAAATTTTATGATTCAACAATAATTAATACTGAAAAAGGATTTCTTTTTTTTAAGCCGTCGCCTTACATTCATCTTTTAAAAGTTATGAAAGAAACCAAAATAAAACGTTGGTATCGTCTTTTCAAAACGTCACGCTATTTTGAAGAAAAATTTGCCGACGATAAGCAAAAAATTATTGACAAGTTCAATAGTTATGGTTACCGTGATGCTGCTATTGTTAAGGATACTGTATTTATTACCAGTGATAAAACCGTTGGGCTAAAAATATGGTTCAATGCAGGAGATAAATATTATTTCAGAAACATTAGGTGGATAGGAAATTCCAAATATAGCACCGATACACTCAGCCATTTTCTAGGATTAAAAAAAGGAGATGTTTATAATCAAAAACTTTTAGAAGACCGATTATTAAATAATGAAAACAGTATCAGTTCGCTTTATCAGGACAACGGATATTTATTTTTTACGGCTATGCCTGTTGAGACACAAATTACAGGCGATTCGATTGATTTGGAAATTCGCATATACGAAGGAAAAGTTGCAACCATCAACAGAATAAAAATAACAGGCAATACAAAAACGAATGAACACGTTATTCGTAGAGAAATTATTACCAAGCCGGGTCAAATGTATAGCAAGGCAGATGTTATTCGTACAATTAGAGAATTAGCCACATTGGGTTATTTTGACCCTGAAAAATTGGATGTGAAGCCTAATCCAAATCCTGCCGATGGCACAGTAGATATTGAATATATAGTAGAAGAGAAACCATCTGACCAACTTGAATTATCGGGCGGATGGGGTTCCAATATGATTGTAGGAACATTAGGCGTTTCATTCAATAATTTCAGTGCTAAAAATTTCTTTAAAAAACAGGCATGGACTCCGTTACCATCAGGCGATGGACAACGATTAAGTATTCGTATTCAAACCAATGGCATTTATTATCAATCGTATGTGGCATCGTTTACCGAACCGTGGCTTGGCGGTAGAAAACCCAATTCGTTGCAAATAGCTACGTATTACAATGTTCAATCCAATGGAATTAAAAAAAGTGAATCAACTCATGAATCGATGGATATTTTCGGCGTATCTGTCGGTATTGGAAGACGACTTCCCTGGCCTGACGATTATTTCAATTTATACAACGAACTGAGTTTTCAAAATTATGTACTCCATAATTGGCAGGCTCAGGAATTTAATTTTAACGATGGCGAAAGTAAAAATATAAGTTTTAAAACCACACTGGAACGTAATTCTATTGACCAGCCCATTTACCCAAGAAGAGGTTCTGACGTGTCTATCAGTATTCAATTAACGCCTCCTTATTCTTTATTATCGTCAAGAGATTATTCCACGTTGAGCGATAAAGAAAAATATAAATGGATAGAATATAATAAATGGTCATTTCAATCATCCTTTTTTACAAAATTGGCAGGAAATTTGGTATTGAATTCTCGTATTGAATTTGGTTTTTTGGCTATGTATAATAAAGATTATGGATATTCACCCTTCGAAAGTTACATTATGGGAGGCGACGGTTTAATGACCTATAATTTATATGGAAAGGAAACCATTGGACTTAGAGGATATGGCAACAATTCGCTTACTCCATTGGCAGGTGGCAATGTTTACAATAAATATACCTTCGAAGTTCGTTATCCCTTGTCGCTTAATCCTAATGCTACACTTTATGTACTTGCCTTTGCCGAAGGAGGAAATTGTTTTACCAACATCAATGAATTTAAGCCATTTGACTTAAAACGTTCGGCTGGTGTTGGTATTCGCATCTATTTACCCATGTTTGGAAAATTGGGTGTTGACTGGGGGTGGGGCTTTGATGATGCCGTTGTGACAGGTGAAAATCACAGTCAGTTTGCTTTTATTATTGGTCAGAATTTTTAACAATAAAATTTATATGCTATGAAAAAGTACATGTTTACCTTGATGATGGCAACTTTTATGTCAAGTTGCCTTTTTTCACAATCCCAACGATTGGGATATGTGGATACGGATTATATTCTAAAAAACATCCCTGCCTATCAGGCAGCACAATCTCAACTCGACAAAATTTCTGCCGACTGGCAAAAAGAAATTGAAAACATTTATGCACAAATTGACAAAATGTACAAGGATTTTACCAATGAAAAAGTTCTTCTTACGGAAGAAATGAAGAAAAAACGTGAAGACGATATCATTGCCAAGGAAAAAGAAGCCAAAGATTTGCAAAAAAAATATTTCGGCAAGGATGGCGATTTATTTAAAAAAAGACAGGAATTGGTAAAACCTATTCAGGATGAAGTGTTCAATACTGTCAAAGAAATTGCTATTCAAGGCAACTATTCCATTATTTTTGACTCAGCAGGGAGCATCAATATGCTTTATACCGACCCAAAACTTGATAAAAGTGACGAAGTTTTGAAAAAATTGGGATATAAAAATTAATTTATTATTTTTGCAAAAATTTTAAAACAGTTAGTCTATGAAAAAGTTATTAGTCGTATTATTGGTTTCTGCATTAACATGCAATGGGTTTTCACAGCAAAAAATTAAACTCGGACATTTGAATTCGAACGATTTATTGGAAGCAATGCCTGAAAAAAGTGCTGCTCAAAAAACTTTACAGGATTATTCCAAACAGTTGGAAGACCAACTTACCACCATGCAAGATGAACTTGAAAAAAAATACAATGATTATCTTGCCAAGAAAGATTCGTTAGGTGATATTATCCGTAAAAGCAAGGAAGAAGAATTAACATCGCTTCAACAGCGTATTCAATCGTTCCAATCGAATGCTCAACAGGAATTGCAAAAAAAGGAACAGGATTTATTAAAACCAATTATTGACAAGGCAAAAAAGGCAATAGAAAAAGTATCTAAAGAAAACAGTTACACTTATATATTTGATACGGGTACCGGTGCTATTCTCTATTTCCCTGCCGATAGTGATGACATTCTTCCACTGGTAAAAAAAGAATTAGGTATAAAATAAATTACTGTTAATTTGATATAAAAAATCCGCTAACTGCGGATTTTTTTATTAATTTATTTCAAACCGCTTATGGTAAGGACTACCATAAGTAGTCGTCCCTTAAAAAGTGCCTATCCTATTAAATATGAATTATATAATGCCGTATTTATAAGAAATTATTTGTCTCGTCAGCAATGACGAGACTTTTAGTCAAAAATTTCATGAATATTCTAATACCAAACCGCTAACAAAAGAATGAAATGAATTTTGAGTTTCCTCACAAATCAACAAATCAACAAATCAACAAATCAACAAATCAACAACCACTTTTTAAGGGACGACTAAATACCATGCAATAAATTTTTTCGTTGATTTTTATTTGGAATAAATTTTTTCGTATATTTACACAGTTTTTTTAGTATGAATAAGAAGTTTTTATTAGTACTCATTATTGCTATTATTGCTGTATGTGTAGAACTCAAAGCACAGGTTACGGCTGCTTTTACTGCCAATCCTGTGAGTGGAGGTGCACCGTTGAACGTAAACTTTACCAATCAATCGACAGGGGGAAGCAACTTAACATATCAATGGGATTTTGGAAATGGCAATTCTTCTACCAATCAAAATCCGTCTGCCAATTATATTGTTTCCGGAATTTATACCGTTACGTTAATTGTTTGGGATGCCACTCATACGTATTCCGATACGCTTGTCCGTACCAATTATATTCATGTATTTAAAAATCCAATCGCAAGTTTTAGTGTAGATTCTCCCCATGTGGGATGTATTCCTTTTACAGTGCATTTCAATAACACTTCTATACCGGGCGATACCATCATCACCAATTATATTTGGGATTTTGGCGATGGGGGTAATTCATCTTTAACCAATCCAAGTCATACCTATACACAAGCAGGTAGTTATACCGTTTCGTTACAAATAATGGATGGGCATGGGTGTAACGATAACATCATTGTTCAAGGTGCTGTTTTTATTTCCAGCATCCCTCATGTTTTATTTACCGCAGATTACACGTCTAATTGTGTCGCTCCGTTTACGGTGAATTTTACCAATCAGAGTACTGCTATGGGAACTATGACGTATGTATGGAATTTTGGTGATGGAACTACATCAACATCTCAAAATCCTATGCACACTTATACGCATACAGGCAGTTATTCTGTGACATTGCATGTAACCAATCAGTATGGCTGTACGGACAGTTTGACTTTTCATAATTATATTAATATAGATAGTGTAAACGCTGCGTTTCATACGTTGGAAGGAGATACGGTCTGCCCCAATCAGATTATTCATTTTATTAATGACGCAGGTACAACGGCGCTTTGGAGTTTTGGTGATGGGGGTACCAGTACGCTAAATGAACCTACTTATTCTTATGCTTCACCGGGAACATATAGTATTATGATGGTTGCTTCTCCTGGTACTCCTTGTCAGGATACCATTATAAAACAAATTGTCATACGAACACCACCAAATGCACATTTTTCAATTAATCCAATTTTTTCCTGTGGCAATACTATTCAGTTTACACCTCAAGATACCAATGGATTAGTCTATAATTGGGACTTTGGTGATGATTCTACTTCAACACAGGAAAGTCCGTCTCATATTTATAATAATGATGGACAATATCATGTAATATTAACTATTACGGATATTCATGGTTGTCAAAGTTCATACTATAATCCCGATACTATTCTTGTTCAAAAGCCAGTAGCCTCTTTTACAACTATACCCAATCATGGATGCAAGCCCCTTCCTGTCAGTTTTACTGATTTTAGTACATGCAATACGCAATACACTCATTATACTTCATGGTCATGGAATTTTGGTGATGGACAAACGTCCAATTTGCAAAACCCACAACATACATATCAGGATACAGGTGTGTTTAATGTTACTCTCACGGTAACTACCGATTTAGGTTGCACTGACACTTACAGTATGCAAGTACAAGTAGGAGAACACCAGCACCCACAGGTCTCCTATACTTATACAGGTGGATGTGCCAACGATACCGTTCATTTTATCAGTCTTTCTACCGATTCAAATTATATTGACCAGTATTCGTGGACTTTTATGAACGATAGCAATTTAGTAGTAGGAGCCGATTCAGTTGCAGCACATCCGGATATTTTTTTTCAGGGGAATGGCATTATTTCATTAACTTATGTAATAACTCAGAATGGCTGTTACGATACATTATTGCTGGATTCAATTTTTACTCTTAATGGTCCTTATACTGGAAAAATAGATACGGTAATGGTCGGTTGTCAAAATCCATTTTTAATAGGTGCGGTTATGCCATTTATTAAACAAGCCAATCGCTGGTATTGGGATATGAATGGTGATGGCGTATATGATGATTCTACTATTTACACTCATCCCGTCTATTATTATAATGATACAGTATGGTTTACATATCCACAATCGGTTAATTATACTATTCAATTTGTTGCCTATAATGACAGTACCGGTTGCTTCTGGAAGGAAAGTTATTCTTTAAAAGTTAGAAATATTCAAGCCCATTTACAAATTGCAAATCCAACCTGCCCCAATCAAGTATATATGAATACCGCCAATTCACAAGACTTTGATTATATCACTTTTGAATATGGCGACGGATATGTGGTTAATTTGGATTATTATAATTTTTTGATAGACAGTGCTATCTATCATCAATATGTTTTTCACAATTATCCAGCATATTCCGATACAATAACAGCCTATATTTATTTGCAGAATAATATAGGGTGCCGTGATACGGATTCGGTAACCTTCCGAGTTTTTTACCCAAAACCAGGTTTTGTTTCTTCACCCTATCATTTTTGCATTCCCTATAATGTTACCTTTACCGATACCAGTCATGCCGATACAACGTTGGTAGCATGGCAATGGCAGATAACACCCTATAATCTTTCCAGCAGTGTTCAAAATCCTTCTTTTTTAATCAATAATGCTGGATATTATAATGTAACTTTAACGGTATCCGATACGTTGGGATGTATAGCGTCTGTAACTTACCCAAATTATTTTTGGGCAGATGATATACATGCTGGTTTTACTTCATCGGACAATACCATTTGTAAAGGAGACTCTGTGTATTTCAATAGTTCAATTGTTTCTAGTTCGGCTCAATATATTTGGAATTATGGCGATAATTCTCCGTGGGAAGTAGCCGTAAATCCTGTTCATTATTATGCCGATACAGGGAAATATACTATAACCATGATTGTATCAGATACGCTTCCAGGTTGTAAGGACACAGTAACTATTAATCAATATGTGCAAGTACAAAGTATTGATGCCCATTTTACGGTTATCGATTCTATATCTAACTGCTATCCTTTTCAGGTACAAATAACCAATCATACCGATACGATATTCAACCCATCGTGGCAATGGAATTTCGGCGATGGAGGTACTTCCAATCAATATATTCCATTTCATAATTATATTTTACCTGGTAATTATTGGATAAATATGGAAGCTACAACTCCCTTTGGATGCAAGAGTAATGATTCGCTGTTAATCAGGGTTGGCGGTCCTTATACGCAACTAACCATGAGCGACAGTATTATTTGTAAAGGTGAAACAGTAACGTTTAATGTTACTGACACCAATGATATCAATATTTATAATTGGGATTTTGGAGATGGAAATATTGGCAATGGTGTTCCTTTAAATCATACGTATAATTATGTACCATCCAGCGGTTACTTTGTTCCATCACTTATTTATTGCAGTGCGTTAAATTGCTGCAAGGGTGCAATAGATACCTTACATGTACATCAGGTAATGGCAAATTTTGATTATACACAGTCCAGTGGAAGCAGTGATAGTACGGCTTGTGGAAATGCAACACTGAATTTTACCAATACCAGTTTGGGCGCCGACAGTTGTTACTGGACATTTGGCGATGGCAGCAACGACAGTATTCATACTCCTTCTTCTCATTATTATGTAAATACGGGAACAACTCCTCAAACATATTTTATTACGCTGGAAGTGTATAGTATTATTGGTTGTATAGACAGCATTACAAAGCCATTTGTACTTTATCCATTACCTGTTATTCAATTGGGAAATGATGTTAATATATGTCGCGGCAGCAGTGTTCAGTTGTCGGCATCGGGTGGAATTTCCATATATTGGCAGCCTACACAAGGATTGGACAATTCAGTATCTTATAACCCCAATGCCTCTCCCGACAGTTCTGTTACTTATACAGCAACTATTTATGATGCACAAGGTTGTAGCAATTCTCAATCGTTGAATGTTTTTGTTCAACAAGTGCCAGCATTGTATAATAGTTCTGATACAACAATTATCATCGGTGAACAGGTTAATTTATGGTCCAATTCAGACCAGAATGGCATTACTTATCAATGGTCGCCAGCAACAGGGTTATCGTGTACTCAATGCCCCAATCCTATAGCACAACCTTTGCAAAGCACAACCTATACATTGTTGATAACAGACAGTATGCATTGTTTTCAAATCACCGGTACGGTGCATATTGAAGTAAAAGAAGAATACAGTATTGATGTTCCAACCGCATTTACACCTAATGGAGATGGGAATAACGATGTTGTTTATGTGAGAGGTTGGGGCATTAAACAATTGCTCGAATTTAAAATATTCAACCGCTGGGGTGAATGCGTTTTTCAAACGGATGATATTCATCAGGGATGGGATGGTACGTTTAAAGGAATGAAACAGGATATGGATACGTATGCCTATACGGCAAAAATAATGATATACAATGGGAAAACGTTATCCAAAAACGGATTAATCAATTTGCTGAGATAACGGTTATAAGGCTTTTATTATTTCAATAAAATCATCTACTTTGAGTGATGCTCCACCAATCAAACCTCCATCAATATCAGGCTGAATAAATAAACTGGATGCATTAGCAGCATTGCAACTGCCACCATACAAAATGGAAATTTCAATGGCTGTGCTAATGCCGTATATTTCTTTTATTAGGGTGCGAATGTAGGCATGCATTTCCTGTGCTTGTTCGGGAGTAGCATTCTTCCCAGTACCAATTGCCCACACGGGTTCATACGCAATAACCGTGTGCATCATGTTTTCATGGTCAAGATGAAACAGACTTTCGGTCAATTGTTTTTTTACTACATCAAAATGAAGGTTGGCTTCGCGTTCTTCCAATTTTTCACCAATACAAAATATGGGTCGCAGGTTGCTTTTTAAGCATAAGTCCACTTTTTGTTTTAGTTCTTCATGGGTTTCCTTAAAAAACTGACGACGTTCGGAATGTCCAATAATAATATAATGTGCACCCGTAGAACGAACCATCTCGGCTGATATTTCGCCGGTATAAGCACCTTTTTCCCAACGTGCACAATTTTGAGCAGCCAGTGAAATTTTTTTATAATCAACAGAACTGGCTATGGTAGCAAGATGCGTGAAGGGTGTTCCCAAAATAATACGTTTGTTTTCGAGAGAATAATTTTTTACAAATTCATTTATACGATGGGCTAATGACATACCTTCATTTAGGGTAGTGTTCATTTTCCAGTTACCTGCTGCAATACGAGTTCTCATACTTATTTATTTTGAAGTTATTTTTTCTATGTCCGTTTCGTCAGGAAAATCAAAATAAGACCATTTTTTTATCACGGTTCCATTTTTGATAAGTATTAGACCAGGATTACTTCTTACCATGGTTTCAAGCGTAGTTTCATCGCACATATAAAAAGAAAATGGAATATTATGTTTAATAATAAATGTATCAATGTTTTGCTTTAATGAAGCCGTAAGAGCAAAAAATTTGTAATTTTGTTTTATGGATAGGGCATACAGTGATTTTATTCTGTCAATATTTTTAGTAGAAGCGTTTTCAATTTTGGGACTTACAAAAAGAAAAGCATATCCCTTATACTGCAATACTGTATCGATATAATTGTTATTGTTTTCATCAAAAATATTAAAATCATGAATTGGGGTTATATAGCCTTTCTTTATGAGTTTGGGTTCTGAAATGCTGATGTATTTATATTTAGTACCTGTCTTCCAGTAATTGGAATCGTTGGTATAAGTATTCACATCTATATCGATTTGTTTTCCAGTAATAGTATCTTTAAGTGTAATAATTTGAGCATATTCGTCTCTGGGAGCATCTTTGGGAGCGGTCATCAAGTCGGGTAGGTGAGTGCCTTCCTTGCATGGTAAAAAATCTATAATAGGCAAATGGACATACGAATATCCTATAATAAAACCAATGAAAATGGTAAATATGCCTACTATGTTCCATTGCATTACAGGTGAAATTTTTTGTTTAAATCCTTTACGTTGCCAAACAATGAAAATGGCTAATAAAATAAGAATAACGTTTTTGAAAAATGTTTGCCAATTGCTAAGTGTAACCGCATCGCCAAAGCATCCGCAATCGGAAACGGAATTGGTAATAGCCAGCCACAGTGTAATGGGTGTAAAAAGACAAAGAAAAAGAAAAGCACCCCATGCTCCCCATTTTACTTTAATATTAAAAAAAAGCGAACAACCAATAATAAATTCAGCAACTATCATTAAAACAGCCAGTGCAAAAGCATAAGGCATTAACCCTTCAATACCCATGGCTACAAAATAATCGTGAAATTTAATGGCTGTACCCCACGGGTCCACAGCCTTTACAAATCCTGAGAAAATAAATACCAATCCGACTAAAATTCTGGAAATCGTTCTAACTACCTTCATAGAGCCTTCTTTTTTGATGTGGCAAAAATAAGGATTTATTGAAATTTAAACAATGAACTCAAAAAATTCATTTTATTGTAACTATTCACCCCGTCATTGCGAGCGTAGCGAAGCAATCTCAAGAAAATAGTCAATGAAACGAGGAGGAGTCATATATATATAATGACAAATAATACCAAACTGCTAACAAAAGAATGAAATGAATTTTGTCCCGTCAAACTCTAATCTCGTCAATAATGACGAGATTAGAGTTTGACGGGATGCCGACAGACTAACAGTTTTAAAACAAGAGCGAAGCGAATTGTTTTAATGAACTTGTTAGCAAGTTGGTATTATATGAAGAAGTGGCTGCATGGTGAGATTGTATCAACCCCCTATATTCTTGGACACGATTAGTGATTTAAACACTAATTTTG
>CAYSIN010000027.1:20364-29834 GCA_964431135.1 uncultured Bacteroidales bacterium | reverse complement strand
CGTGTGCTATTTTTTAAATTTGAATTCTGAAATCTGAATTTTTATATTTATTCTCTGTGTGTTATTTTTCTAAATTTTAAATTTGATATTTTAAATTTGATATTTGAATTCTGTTTTAATCCGTTACATTCGTGTGCTATTTTTTAAATTTGAATTCTGAAATCTGAATTTTTATATTTATTCTCCGTGTGTTATTTTTCTAAATTTTAAATTTGATATTTGAATTTTGCTATATAATACCGACTGATCCATTTCATTCTTTTGTAGCGGTTTGGCATAAAATCAGTTTTTAAGGGACGACTATTTATGTTCATCTTCTAATTATTCGCTATCTTTGGCGTCGTGATAATGGCATTTAAAATTATATCGGAATATTCGTTGTGGTTACTGGTGTTTGTTATTCCCATTGCAATCATGACGGGCATATATTTTTACAAAAACGATTCAACGCTTTCGGAAATGCCTGCTCCTTTGTGTAAGACCATTCGTATATTGCGTATGGTTACACTGTTCATTCTTTTTTTATTGCTGTTATCGCCTGTTTTCAAATGGTATCGTTTTCAAATTCATAAGCCTGTTATTGTAATTGCCGTTGACCAGTCCAAATCGATGGCAATATCGCATAATGCATCGCAACAAATACCTTTTCTGAAAAAATATTTGCCTCAAATAAAAGAAAAAATGGGAAGCGGTTACGATGTTCAACTCTTTGGCTTTGGTTCTACTATGCGACGTATAGACAGTCTTTCGTTTAATGATAATCAAACCAATTTTTCGTCGGCACTGCAACAAATACAAAATGAGTTTGAATATCAAAACATAGGCGCTGTAGTGCTTATAAGCGATGGAATTATTAATAATGGTCAGAATCCTTTATTTATGAATAGTTCGCTCGCTTTTCCCGTTTATTCGGTAGTTACAGGCGATACCTCTTTACAGCGTGATATTTTTATTGAAAAAGTCATTTATAATCCTCATGCGTATCTTGGCAATAATATTCGCATACAAGTCAATCTAAGAGCCAATCTTGCAAGTGGTGAACATACTCGTATTCAAATAAGGGAAGGGAATGAACAACTCGACAGTCGCCTTGTAACTATTACCGACAGGAAATATTTTCAATCCTTTACTTTTATGATTGAAGCCAAAAAGGCGGGCACACATACTTATACTATTGAAGTGGACAGCATTGCTAATGAATATACCGTAAAAAACAATAAGGCAATGGCGGTTATTCATGTTACCACAGACAAGCAAAAAGTATTTATTGTTTCTGAGGCACCGCATCCCGATATGGGAGCCATGCGTTATGCCCTTGAATCAAATGCTGCCATAGAAGTGAGCATACTTTCACCTGAGGTTGCTACCGACTCGGTTGTCAAATCCAACGGTATTATTTTATATCAATTGCCATCGATAACCAATTCGTCATCCACGTTAATAAAAAAAATTATTACAGCACAAATACCGGTACTTTTTGTGCTGGGAAGTCAATCGCAATTAAGTCAATTTAATTCCCTTTTTTCTTCACCAATGATAATCGCCAACAAGAAGCAAACCGAAGATGCATTTCTTGTTTTCAATAAGGATGAAAATATTTTCAGCATGAGCGATGATGAAATAAAAACGTGTGAAGATTTTCCACCATTGCTTGTTCCTTTTGCCGATTATAAACTTCCTTCCGACGCTGAAGCAGTAGCGTTTCAACGTATAAAGCATATAACAACGTCTAAACCGCTTATTGCTTTTATGACGTGGCAATCTAATCAAAAGTGCGGAATTATTTTTGGTGAAGGGTTGTATCGCTGGCGATTGAACGAATTTGCAAAGACACAACAACACAGTTGCTTTAATAAACTTATCAACAAAATGGTGGCTTATCTAATGACAAATCAAAAAAAGGAATATTTTACGGTCAATGTAAAGCCTGTTTTTTCGGAAATAGAGAATGTAGAATTTCAAGCGGAATTATACAATAAAAGTTATGAACCGCTCAATACACCCGATGTTCAATTGTCCATCATTTCCGATAAAAATAAAACTTATACCTTTACGTTTGATAAAAATGCACCTTATTATTCGCTCAATGCAGGTGCTTTCCCAGTGGGAGAATATCAATGGACAGCCACTACTACACTGGGAAATGATTTTTTTAAAAAGACAGGTGCCTTTAAAATTCGTGAAGAAAATTTGGAAATTCAAAACCTGACCGCTGATTATTCGCTTATGGAACAGTTGGCACTACGCACCAAAGGTGAAGTAATTCCTTTATCGCAACTGAATGCATTACCCGATAAAATTAAGACCAATAAAAATATTGTTGCCACTTCTAGTTCATCGGAAAATTTTGTAACGCTGATTGAATTTAAAATTATTTTAATATTGATTGTTTTATTACTCGCTATAGAATGGTTTATCCGACGATTTTATGGGAGTCTGTAGTAATTATAAATTCATCTCGTCATTACTGACGAGACAAATATCAAATTTAAGATTTAAAAAAAAAGAACGTTGGGAGTATATTATTTTCATCTTGTCTCGTCGTATTTTACGAGATAATACCAAGTTGCATTCATATATGAAAATTTGTTAAAAGTTCAAAAAAGATAGTACTTTGTGATTTTGGGAATGGGGTATGACATCCCCCTAACCCCCTTCAAAGGGGGAGGAATTTGGGAAATGGGCTATTGCTCAACACCTCCCCCGTTGAAGGGGGAATTAAGGGGGATGTTCCTCACTAAGTATTTTATACCAAACCGCTAACAAAAGAATGAAATGAATTTTATTAGTTGGCTTTGGTTCATGCCGATAGACTAACAGTTTTAAAACAAAAGCGAAGCGAATTGTTTTAATGAACTTGTTAACAAGTCGGTATTAGGCACTTTAAGTACTCTTTCTACATTTTTTTTCATATTCGTATCGAAGCGTATCAATGCTTACCCACTGATTTCTACGCCTTACATACCAATATGTCCAACCATTATTGTTTTCCCTGTTTAATAATTTAGCGCTTGTTTTATGAATAGAACCAACAGTTCCATCGCTCAAAAGCAAGGAAGCATCTGCCTGAACCATTGCTTTTTGTTTTTCATCTTTTGAAAATAAATACTCGCCAATTTTTATGAATCCTTTTTCTATAAGGGTTCCGAAAGGAACTTTGGGAATACGCTTTTCTATATTATATTCCAGTAATGGGCTGTCAATGGGTATAATTTTATTAATTCGCGTTCGAGAAATTTTTACATAAAACTCATCTTTTTCAAATCCAAGAAAATCTCTTCCTAAACGCTTGGCAACAGCAGCCGTGGTTCCGCTTCCCATAAACGGGTCAAGTATTAAATCACCCGGATTAGAAGTAGAAATAATGATTCGATAAAGCAATTCAGACGGCTTTTGAGTGGAATGAACTTTTTTACCATTCACTTTTAATCGCTCACTGCCTTGACATATAGGAATAAACCAGTCACTGCGCATTTGCAAGTCATCGTTCATTACTTTCATAGATTGGTAATGAAAAGTATAGTTGGACGATTTTGATTTTGCAGCCCAAATTAGTGTTTCGTGTGCATTGTTAAAACGCGTGCCTTTAAAATTAGGCATGGGATTGGTTTTTAGCCATATTATATCATTTAGTATCCAAAAATCCAAATCCTGCAATAAAGTGCCAAGTCTAAAAATGTTGTGATATGTACCAATTATCCATATACTTCCTGTATTTTTAAGTATTCTTCGACATTCAGAAAGCCACTTTCGTGAAAACCGGTCATAATCAGCATACGATTCAAATTTGTCCCATACATCATTCACACCATCTACTTTGGTTTGATTGGGACGAACCAATTCCCCGCTTAATTGCAAATTATAAGGCGGGTCGGCAAATATTAAATCGATAGAATTGTCGGGAACATGCTGAAGCAATTCAAGACTGTCGCCTTGAATAATAGTATTTTTTTCAAATCTAACGTCGTTGGACATGGATTTTTTTGCAAAGTTAATTTTTTATTCACTTTATTCATATTGGTTTTGAAAATTTATTTTTATAATTTTGCATGTATAAATAATATGAATGTTTAACCCCGTTTATGGCTAAGATTAAATATAAATTCAATCCCGAAACGCTCACCTATCATCGCATTCAGCGAAGTATTAAAAGTAAACTATTTCGCATTTTTTATTCTTTGCTGACTGCTTTTTTCTTTGCTATTATTGGTATTGTGATATATAATATCTTTTTTGATTCCCCAAAAGAAAAAATACTGAGACGCGAAAACAGAATGCTCGTGTTTCAATACAATGAATTGGAGCAAAAAATTAATGAAATGGAAAAGGTATTGAGTGAACTTCAATATCGTGATGACAATATTTACAGAACATTATTTGAAGTAGAACCTATTCCAGAAACAGTTAGAAGAGCAGGCATGGGTGGAACTAGCAAATACGAAGAACTTGAAAACTTTGAACATTCCGATTTGATTATTCATACTTCCAAAAGAATAGACCAACTCATGAAACAACTCTATATTCAGTCCAAATCGTTTGATGAAATTGTGGAACTTGCCAAAAATAAAGAAATGTGGTTAAAATCCATGCCGGCTGTATTACCTATACTTATAAAGGATAAATTTAAAATTACCTCTCACTTTGGAATACGGTACGACCCTGTTTACAGAAATATTAAAAAGATGCACGAAGGTATAGATTTCAACTGTGTCATCGGTACTAATGTTCGCACTACCGGTGATGGTGTTGTAAAGGAAGCAAACTATTCCAATAGAGGTTATGGAAACGAAATTATTATAGACCATGGCTTCGGTTATTCCACACGATATGCACATTTGAGTAAGATTCTGGTTAAACCAGGTCAAAAAGTGGTACGTGGTGAAATTATTGGCAAAGTAGGAACAACAGGAAAATCTATTGGTCCACATTTACATTACGAAGTAAGAAAAAACGGTAAAGCCATCAATCCCATTAACTTTTTTTACTTAGACCTTTCGCCTGAAGAATATGACCAAATGATTGAAGCATCGGCGCAGGAAGGTGGCATTGCATCAGACTAAACGTTATGCCTTATAAAAAACCCCATATTGAAAAAATACACTATTCTATTGGCGAGGTAGCCGATATGTTTCACGTTGCACCGTCTCTACTTCGATATTGGGAAAAAGAGTTTAAAGAAATAAAACCGTTTAAGAACAAAAAAGGAAATCGTTATTACACATCAAAAGATATTAACACTATTAAATATATTTATTCTTTGCTGAAAGAAAAAGGATTGACTATTGACGGAGCAAAGCAATATTTAAAAGGAAAAACAGAACTTACCACTACCAAAGAAATAGAAATTGTTTCCAAACTGGATAATATCAAGGAAGAATTATTACAACTTCATCAATCCTTAAAAGAACTATACCACGAGATAAATATAGAAAACCATGAACAAAAAGAAAACTAAAATCAACATCATTTATTCTACCAATCCCGATTTTGATTATACTTATGCCAATGATAAGGATGAAGCCGAAACGCTGCCTCCCGATAAGCAAAAACTCTATTTGTCAATAGATAGAAAAAACAGAAATGGGAAAGTGGTAACCTTAATTTCTAACTTCATTGGTAAAGAGGAAGATTTAATTTCACTTGAAAAAATGCTGAAATCAAAATGTTCCACCGGCGGAACATCCAAAGATGGTGAAATTATTATTCAGGGCGACTTTAGAGATAAAATTGAAATATTGTTGAAAGCACTTGGCTATAAAATTATAAGAAAAGGTTAAAAAAAATTAAAACTTTTAAAATATCTTAACGTAAAAAAACTAAAATTTGTTTTATGAAAAAGAGTTACCTTATTTTCGTTACAACATTATTATTGGTTTGTACAGTGGGTATGGCTGTAGCACAAACAACCGATACATATAATGCTTCTGGCACTTGGACTTGTCCATGTGGCGTTACTTCTGTTACTGTTGAGTGCTGGGGAGGTGGTGGTGCTGGTGGAGGTGCAACAGTTAATCCATCTGGTGGTGGTGGTGGTGCAGGCGGTGCTTATGCCAGAAAAATTATTACAGTTATTCCAGGAAATACTTATACTGTTACTGTAGGTGCAAGTGTTGCTGGGACAACGGGTAATGGTACCACGGGTAATCCTTCATGGTTCAGTACTGCCGGCACAGTTTATGCACAAGGCGGTGCAGGTGGTGCTGCTAATAATGGTGCTGGTGGTACCGGTTCAAGTGCAAGCAGTATTGGAGATGTAGTATATGCAGGTGGAAATGGTGATGCAGGAACTAATACATACGGAGCAGGCGGTGGCGGTGGTGCTGGTTCTTCTGGCATTGGAGGAAATGCAGTTGGAATTACTGCTGGAATAGGGACAGCAGTGGGAGGTGGAAATGGTGGTGCAGGTATAAGTGTTGCAGGTGCGGGTGCTGCAGGAACTGCTGCAGGTGGTGGTGGTGGTGGTGGTTTTAGAACAGGTGCTGGGAACCGGAATGGTGGAACTGGGGCAGCAGGTAGAGTATCCATTACTTATACCCCTCCTGCCATCATGACTTATACGTCAAGTTCTGTAACGCAAATTTCATCGGATATTTCACGTATGTGTCCTTCCAGTATTAATGCCATTTTGGAAATCAGCATAGTTATTGGAAGTGGCAGTGCTGGCAGTATAACTCAATTCAAGTTTAATACTACGGGCGATGCAGGTTTTTCTCAAAATCCTACGGTAAATATTTCCAGTGCCAATGTGTATTATACTGGTCAAACTCAGGGATTTAGTACTAATACGCTTTTTGGGTTGGTTGCAAATCCTAATGGAGATTTTACTATCAATGGCAACCAATGTTTATCATTGGGTCCTGGTACTTATTATTTTTATTTAGCGTATGTAGTACCCTTTTCATCCAATATTGGTGACAAACTGGATGCAAGTATGACATCGTTTGTTTTTAATGGAATTACGGAAAATGATATGACAACTCCCAACCCAGCAGGTACAAGAACTATTGTTGCAGGAAGTGCTTCATGCAACGAATATTGGTTTGCTGCCCCCGAAGTTACTACAGGGCATAATGACGCAGGACCAACCTTCCGATTTACCAATACGTCAAAAACAGATACAGCCACCGTTGTACTTTCTATGCCAGCCCAGCCTTGGACTGTATTTACACCAACTCCCATTTCTATACCTCCCAACGGAACCTATTCCATTGTGCTTGATGTTGCTCCCAATAGTTATAAGGATACTATTGAAAATAAACCAACTAATACTGTTTTGACAAAGGGTTTATACATCATTTCCGACCAGCCTATTTCAGCCTATTATGAAGTTAATAATAGCAATAATAATGAAATTTATGCCTTGAAAGGTGCTACTGCATTGGGAACGGAATTTTATATTCCCATGACCACCAATCCCAATTTATTTAATCATACGCCACTTACCCCAAATGCTTTGTGTACTTTTGATATTGTAGCCACTCAAAATAATACTACTGTCAGTATTTTATCACGTACAGCCGTCGATGGACATGTCGCCAATATTCCTTTTACTGTTTTATTAAATAGAGGTCAAACATATTCGTGCGGATGGTCCGGTGCAAGTTTTGACCAATATACCACATGGCCTGCTGGAGCCGTAGTGTTATCGGATAAGCCAATAGCCATCACAGTTAAGGAAGATTCAAAACAGATAAACACACAAACATGTTACGATTTAATTGGCGACCAGATTATTCCCGTTAATATTACAGGTACCGATTACATTGTTATTAAAGGACAATTGTCTGCAGGTGCTAGTGCTGGTGAAGGTCTTTATGTATTGGCTACCCAAAACAATACCCATGTATATATAAATGGTTCTACTACTCCCGTGGCAACATTATTTGCCGGGCAAACCTATTATAAGGAAAGTTTAACCTTACCAAGATATTATATTCATACCGATTTACCTGTATATTGCACTCAAGTAACAGGCACTGGTTGTGAATTAGGCTCTGCATTATTACCTCCGTTAAATTGTGCTGGTTCCCGTTCGGTAAGTTTTGTAAGGTCAACCACCGAAGGGTTTTATCTTAATATTATGGTAAGAGCTGGTTCAGAAGGAAATTTTAAATTATATGGTGGAAGTGATTCGTTATGCATTACAGCAGCAGATTTTGATACTGTTCCCGGGACAGGGGGAGAATGGATGTCAACCTATGGAAAATCATTTACTACGGCTCAAGTGCCACAAGGAGTAAATATGAGACTTGTCAATTCTACTGATAAATTTGGACTTGGATTATTTAACGGAGCTGCTGCTACAGGAGTACGCATCGGTTTCTTTTCTGATTTTGCAGCAAAAATTTTTGTAAGTGCTGGTAACGATACCAATGTTTGTGCTAATCGTACAGTACCATTAAATGGAAGTGTAACAGGCGGTACAACTACCGGTATATGGACTACCAGTGGAAGTGGTACGTTTACTCCGGATGCAACAACATTAAATGCTACGTATGTTCCGAGTACAACAGATACAACAGCAGGTACTGTTACGTTAACTTTAACTTCTACGAGCGATTGTGCACCTGTAACTGATTCAAAAGTGATTACATTTTTCAAAGCACCTTATATTAATGCGGGAACAGACCAATCGGTATGCATTAATAATCCTGATGTACAATTGAATGGATATGTATCTAATTGTTCTGGAGGAATCTGGTCTGGGGGAGCAGGTACATATAATCCAAATAATACTACATTGAATGCCACTTATACTCCAACTGCTGCAGAATTGACATCTGGTTCTGTTACCTTAACACTTACTTCAACGGGTTATGGAACATGTAATCCTGATTCTGATGATATTGTAATTACTTTTACTGATGAACCAACTGCAAATGCAGGTAACGATATTACCGTATGTGGAAATAATCCTGCGGCTACGTTGAATGGTGCAGTTACCATTGCAACAGGAGGGTTATGGACAGGAGGTACAGGAACTTTTGTGCCAGGAAATAATGTGCTTAGTACACAATATACCCCTTCGGCAGGAGAAATAAGTGCAGGAAGCGTTACTTTAACACTGACAACTACAGGTAATGGAAACTGTTCAGCAGTAAGTGATGATATATTAATAACGATTACCCCATCCCCAACCGTAAATGCCGGTGTGGACCAGACCAAATGTAAAAACAATGCAGTAACTACACTGAACGGTTCATATACAGTAGCAACGGGTGCTGTATGGTCGGGTGGTACAGGTGTATTTACTCCTGACAATACAACCATGACTGCAACTTACACTCCGACAGCCGGAGAATTAGCAGCAGGAACATTAACGTTAACTTTAACAACCACGGGAAATGGGACATGCAACCCTGTATCAGACCAAATGACCATCACATTTACGGATGCTCCAACAGTGGATGCGGGCGTGGACCAGACAAAATGTGCTAATAACGCAGCAACTACGCTTGCAGGAGTTGTTA
>CAYSIN010000027.1:0-20264 GCA_964431135.1 uncultured Bacteroidales bacterium | reverse complement strand
ACCTTTACGGATGCTCCAACAGTGAATGCGGGCGTGGACCAAACAAAATGTGCCAATAACGCAGCAACTACGCTTGCAGGAGTTGTTAACGGAGCAACCGGTGGAATATGGTCTGGAGGAGGCGGAACTTATGCTCCCAATAATACAACACTAAATGCAATATATACTCCCACGGCTGCTGAAATATCAGCAGGAACGCTGACATTAACGCTTACTTCAACAGGCAACGGATTATGTTCACCTGTTGCAGACCAAATGGTAATAACGTTTACACCAGCACCTACAGCAAATGCCGGTGTGGACCAGTCCATCTGCGGAAATAATCCGACGGTAACCTTAAATGGTTCTGTAACGGTGGCAACCGGTGGAACATGGAGTGGTGGTGGCGGAACGTTTAATCCTGATGCAAATACGCTAAGTGCGACTTACACTCCGACAGCAGGTGAGATTTCGACAGGCTTTGTAAACTTAACATTGACAACAATAGGTAATGGAACATGTAATGCTGTAAGCGATGTTATGAAAATAACCTACACTCCATCACCAACAGTAAATGCCGGTATGGACCAAACCAAATGTAAAAACAATGCAGTAACTACACTGAACGGTTCATATACAGTAGCAACCGGTGCAATATGGTCAGGCGGTACAGGTGTATTCAATCCGAACAATACAACCATGACTGCAACTTACACTCCGACAGCCGGAGAACTTGCAGCAGGAACATTAACGTTAACTTTAACGACTACCGGCAATGGAACGTGCAACCCTGTATCAGACCAGATGGTGATAACCTTTACGGATGCTCCTACAGTGGATGCTGGTGTGGACCAGACAAAATGTGCCAACAATGCTGTAACCACGCTATCAGGAACGGTTGCAGGAGCGACCGGTGGAATATGGTCGGGTGGTGCAGGTACATTTACTCCAAACAATACGACATTAACAGCAACCTATACTCCAACAGCAGGAGAAATATCGTCTGGAAGCGTAACATTAACGCTTACTTCAACAGGTAACGGTTTATGTTCTCCTGTAACAGACCAAATGGTAATAACGTTTACGCCAGCACCAACAGTTAATGCTGGAATAGACCAAACGGTGTGTGCCAATAATGCAAATGTGAATTTGAATGGAAGTGTAATTGGTGCGACGGGTGGACAATGGACAGGTGGAACAGGTTCTTATAATCCAGGTTCAAATGCATTGGTAGTAGTATATTCGCCTTCTGCTCCTGAAATTGCAGCAGGTAATGTTATACTTACACTTACTTCTACTGGTAATGGCACATGCAATGCTATTAGTGACCAAATCCAGATTACATTTTCACCTGCACCGGTTGTGAATGCAGGTATTGACCAGTCAAGATGTGCCAATAACAATGTTTCTACTTTATCAGGCACTGTAACAGGGGCTACTGGTGGACAATGGTCAGGTGGGCTTGGATTGTATTCCCCAAGTAATAATGATTTGAATGCTACCTATACACCAACCGTTACTGAAATTACGGCAGGCTTTGTAAATTTAACACTTACTTCTACAGGAAATGGCACATGTTTGCCTGTTTCGGATAATGTAGTAATAACATATACCAGTTCGCCTGTGGTTGATGCTGGACTAAATCAAACGGTAGGTGCCAATAATCCTGCTACTACATTAGCAGGTACAGTATCAGGTGCAACGGGTGGGCAATGGTCTGGCGGAACAGGAAATTATTCACCTTCCAATACAGCATTAAATGCCATTTATACACCAAGTGCTGCTGAAATTACAGCCGGAAGCGTAACGTTAACATTAACTTCAACGGGAAACGGAAACTGTAATCCTGTAAGCGATGTAATGACGATAACTATAACACCTGCTCCTATTGTAAATGCAGGAATAGACCAAATATCATGTGCCAATAATCCTTCTGTTACATTGAATGGTTCGGTAACAGGTGCTACAGGTGGTATATGGTCGGGTGGAAACGGTACATTCAATCCTAATAATACTACCCTTAATGCAGTTTATACACCTACTTCTGCTGAAATTAGTGCAGGAACTGTAACTCTTACACTTACTTCTACTGGTAATGGACCAAATAATCCTGTTTCTGACCAGATGACAATTACTATTACACCAGCACCGATTGCTAATGCAGGAACTGATATAACTGCTTGCAGTAATAATGCAACGGTTATACTTAATGGTGCTGTGACAGGTGCCACAGGTGGACAATGGACAGGTGGCTTAGGTTTATACAATCCTAATGGAAATACTCTTAATGCAGCCTATACACCTACACAAAGTGAAATCAATGCAGGAAGTGTTACCTTAATGTTGACTACAACAGGTAATGGTTCATGCTTAGCCGTAAACGACCAAATGACTATATTTTTTACAATAGCACCCACAGTAAATGCTGGTGCAGACCAGGTGGTTTGTGGAAACAATGCCCATGTAACATTAAATGGTACTGTTACAGTTGCAACTGGAGGACATTGGTCTGGTGGTTCTGGAACATATAATCCTAATGATAATACACTCAATGCTGTTTATACACCTACAGCGGGTGAAATTGCTGCTGGAACAGTAACGTTGACGTTAACAACCACAGGTAATGGTACATGTAATGCTGTTAATGATAATATGATTATAACGATAAGTCCTGCACCAATTGTAAATGCTGGTTCTAATTTAAGCAGTTGTGTTAATAATCCAAGTGTTACCTTAAATGGTAGTGTAATAAATGCAACGGGTGGACAATGGTCGGGTGGAACAGGAACATATAATCCTGGAAATACTACGTTAAATGCGATTTATACGCCTTCCGCAGCAGAAATTAGTTCAGGAACTGTAACCCTCACACTTACTTCTACAGGAAATGGAAGTTGTCTTCCTGCCACAGATCAAACAACTATAACTATTGGGCCAACTCCTGTGGTAAATGCAGGGACAGACCAGACAGTATGTGCCAATAATAGCAATGTTATGCTAAATGGAAGTTCTTCAACATCTTCAGGGCAATGGACCGGTGGATTAGGATTATTTACCCCCGACAATAATGCGTTGAATGCTGTATATACACCAACCATGGGAGAAATTGCATCCGGCTCGTTAACATTAACACTAACATCTACAAACAACGGTTCATGCAATCCAATATCGGATAATATGGTAATAACATTTTCACCTGCTCCTGTAGTAAATGCAGGTCCTGACCAGATTGTATGTGCCAATTCACCGGATGTAATATTGAATGGTTCTGTTAGCAATGCAAGCGGTGGCATTTGGTCTGGTGGTGGTGGCACATTCAATCCAAACAATACAACCCTTAATGCAATATATACTCCATCAGCAACTGAAATAGCAACAGGGTCAGTAACGCTAACGTTGACATCTACCGGAAACGGTAATTGTATTCCTGTAAGTGATAATATGACTATTATTATTAGTGTGGCTCCTATTGTAAATGCTGGACCTGATTTGACATCGTGTGCTAATAACCCTTCTGTTACACTAAACGGTAATTATATGTATGCTGGAGGTGCTATTTGGTCTGGTGGTACTGGCTCATTTAATCCGGATAATACTACCATGAATGCGATTTATACACCTTCGGCATCAGAAATTTCAGTTGGACATGTAACCCTTACTTTAACTACAACGGGCAATGGAGTTTGTAATGCAGCAACCGACAATATCAATATAAATATTAATCCTTCACCAGTTGTAAATGCAGGTGTAGATTTAACTGCTTGCGGAAATAATGCTACATTGACTTTGAATGGGAGTGTTTCTGGAGCGTCTGGTGGGGCATGGTCCGGTGGTATCGGTTCATATTTACCTAATAACTCTGTTTTGAATGCGACTTATACACCTACACCCGCAGAAGTTACTGCCGGCTTTGTCAAACTTATTCTTACTTCAACTGGAAATGGAGTATGTAATGCCGTTACCGATACTATGGAAATTACTTACACTCCCAAACCTACTGTTGACGCTGGACCAAATCAAACCATTTGTGCTAATAATGCTAATATTACACTTAATGGTAATGTAACAGTTGCTACAGGCGGAATCTGGTCCGGAGGATTGGGAACTTATGTTCCTAATAATACTACACTAAATGCAGTATATACACCTTCATCTGCTGAAATAACGCAGGGCTATGCTGACCTAACTCTTACTTCTACCGGTAATGGAACTTGTAACTCTGAAAATGACCAGGTTCATTTTACCATTACACCGGCTCCTACCGTATTTGCCGGTCCAGACCAAACAATATGTGTTAATAACCTTCACGCTACTCTGAATGGCTTTGTTGCAGGTGTTACAACAACAGGAATTTGGTCTGGAGGGAACGGGGGAACGTTTACACCAAGTGCATCTTCGTTAAATGCTGTATATAATGCCAGTTCTGCCGATTCGGCCGCTGGGTATGTTACATTAGTTTTAACATCAACAGGAAACGGCAATTGTTTGCCTGTTACCGATACGATGATAATTCATATTTTACCGACAGGAACTGTAAATGCAGGACCTGACCAAACTGTATGTGCCAATAATGCAAATGCATTGATGAGTGGCAGTGTTGGAGGTGGAGCAACGATAGGAACCTGGACTTCTTCTGGTTCGGGAATTTTTGTTCCTACCAATACTACACTTAATGCTGTTTATATTCCGAGTCAGGTTGATACAGCCATTGGTTCAGTCACACTGACATTAACGGCTAACAGTTGCGACAATGTACAAGACAACATGATTCTTACTATTACAGATGCTCCTTATGTTAATGCAGGAAATGATATTACCGTTTGTGTTGACCATTTGAATGTTCAATTAAACGGGCATGTTTGGGGTGCATCTTCCACAGGTAAATGGACTACAAGTGGTACGGGCATTTTTACCCCCAGTGATACTACTTTGAATGCCATTTATCATGCAAGTGCTGCTGATTCGATAACCGGTCATATAACGTTGGTATTAAATGCAACCCATATAGGTTTTTGTTCACCTGTAAAAGATACACTTCAAATAAATATTCTGCCACCAGGTATTGTCAATGCAGGCCCTGACCAAACTTTTTGTGCTAATAATGCCAATGTAGTATTAAACGGAAGTGTTACAGGAGGTGGTTCCACTGGAATTTGGTCCACCAATGGAACCGGTACCTTTGTGCCAAGTGCAACTGATTTGCATGCTACATACATTCCAAGTGCTGCCGATACTGCTTATATTGGACCTCTATTTGGAGTTGTAACATTATCGTTGACAGCAACTAATAGTTGTAACTTCTCTTTTGATATGATGCAGGTTACCTTCAACCGCTCACCGTGGGTAGATGCAGGACCCAATCAGTCTATATGTTACAATAATCCTGCGGTTAGTCTAAATGGTGCAATTGACAGAGCAACGGGTGGCATTTGGTCTGGAGGAGGCGGAACTTATACTCCCAATAATACAACATTAAATGCCGTTTATACTCCTACTACTGCTGAAAAAGATTCTGGAACGGTTACACTTTATCTAACTTCTACAGGAAATGGTACATGTAATGCTGTTACCGATTCTATTACAATTACTATTACACCTACCCCTGTTGTAAATGCGGGACAGGATACCTCTATTTGTGCCAATAATGCTTCTATAACTCTTAATGGAAGTGTTACAGTTGCATCTGGCGGAGTATGGTCTGGGGGTAGTGGCACATTCAATCCAAACGATACTACCCTTAATGCAATTTATACAGCATCTCCTTCTGAAATTGTTGCAGGGAATGTTACTTTAACACTAACATCAACAGGGAATGGCACTTGTTTGCCTGTATCTGACCAGATAACTATCCAAATTACACCTGCTCCTACTGTAAATGCAGGTGTTGATATGATTGTGGGTGCTAACAATGCCAATGCCAGTTTAAATGGAAGCGTAACGGTTGCTTCAGGAGGTGTGTGGAGCGGTGGTTTAGGTACCTATAATCCTGATAATATTACATTGAATACAGTTTATACACCTACTGCAGCCGAAATAGCCGCAGGTTATGTTGATTTAGTGCTTACCACTACGGGCAATGGTAATTGCATGCAGGAAAGCGATACGGTACATATCACTATTACACCCGCACCAGTAGTGAATGCTGGACTTGACCAAACTGTTTGTGCCAATAATTCTTCTGTAACGTTAAATGGTTCTGTGGTTGGTGCAACCGGTGGAATATGGTCAGGTGGAAATGGTACCTTTAATCCTGATAATACAACACTGAATGCTGTTTATACACCTACGGCTGCTGAAATAACTGCCGGTACAGTTACGTTAACACTAACATCTACCGGAAATGGTCCCAATAATCCTGTATCCGACCAAATGATTATTACTATTACACCATCGCCCCAAGTAAACGCAGGTATTGACCAGCATGTTTGTATTAGTAGTGTTCAAACTACATTACAGGGAATTGTAACCGGTGGTTCTACTACAGGTATATGGACTACCAGTGGAGATGGAACATTTATACCAAACGATTCCACGCTGAATGCCCAGTATGTATATGGAACCAATGATACTCTTAATGGACAAGTAACGCTTACGCTTACTTCTACCCATAATGGGAATTGCAATTCTGTTTCAGACCAGATGAAAATTATTTTTGGAAATACTGCCTTTGTTGATGCGGGAAATGATATTATCACTTGTGAAAATGATTTGAGTGTTTTGTTGAATGGCTTTGTTTCGGGTGGCTCTAATACAGGTAGATGGATAACATCGGGAAGCGGTACATTTTTCCCGAATGATTCAACGTTAAATGCAACCTATATATGCAGTGCGTTGGATTCAAGTTTTGGCAATATTCAACTTGTTTTAATATCAACTCATAATGGTGGATGTCTGGCAGGGTCCGATACTACTGCTTTGACCATTGAACGTATTCCATCGGTGAATGCTGGTCCAAACAAATCTATTTGCATAGGAACCAATTATGTTTCTATTTCAGGAACAGCATCCAATGTTGCAGGGGTTCAATGGACTACCAGTGGAAGTGGTACTTTTGTGCCCAATAATACATCACTAAACACGCTATATTATCCTTCATTAAGCGACAGTGTTAGCGGAATGGTTGTATTAACACTAACTTCTACAGGTAACATAGGATGTACTCCTGCCAGTGACTTTATGATTCTGACGTTTACACATCCTGCCCTCGTCAATGCGGGCAATGACCAAACTATTTGTGAAAGTAATTTAACCGTTTCACTGTCAGGTTCAGTATCGGGTGGTACTTCTACAGGTGTTTGGTCTTCATCAAGTGGCACAGGCACTTTTGTCCCTTCTGCTAATGCTCTTAATACATCTTATATTTGCAGTTCTGTTGATTCTATCCTTGGCAGTGTAAGATTACGACTAATCAGTACCAATAATGGTGGATGTGCTGCTGTTACAGATTCTATACTTGTAACAATTAATCGTGTACCAACGGTTAATGCAGGACCTGACCAATCAATCTGCATAGGAAGCAGTTCTGTTAATCTTTCTGGAACTTATACTTATGCTTCCAATGCTAGATGGACAACCAGTGGAAGTGGAACATTCCTGCCTAGCGATACCACTATGAATGCAAGTTATATCCTTTCTCCTGCTGACAGCAGTTTAGGTACCATTACTATTACATTAACTACGGAGGGTTCTGTAGTATGTAATCCTGTTTCTGACAATATGCTATTACATTTATCTTATCCATCCATTGTAAATGCTGGCACAGACATTATGGTATGTGAAAATAACATGAATGTTTCTCTGTATGGCAGTGTTTCTGGTGGTGCAGGAACAGGAGTATGGAGTACCAATTCGGGTGGTGTATTTATTCCCGACAGTGCAACATTGAATGCAACCTATATTCCAAGTCAAATAGATTCCTTACTTGGAACCGTATCGCTGGTTTTGAGTTCTACCAATAATGGAAGTTGCGGTGCTGTTAAAGATACTGTTACTATTACTATTGAACGAATGCCTGTTGCCGATGCAGGACCAGATATAACAGTATGCACTGGAACTCAACCAATTATTTTTAATGCCTCTTTAACTAATGCTGTAGGTTGTCATTGGATTACACTTGGAACAGGAACTTTTTCACCTTCCGACTCATCATTGGATGTGGAATATTATCCGAGTTCACAAGATAGTATAAATGGATATGTTCAAATAATTCTGACAGCTACAGGTAACACTGTTTGTGCAGCCAGCACCGATACTGTAAATATAACATTTGTTAATCCTATATCTCCAGCCTTTTCCTATACGATTCCATGTTTAAATTCATCCGTACATTTTACAGATAATTCTATTATTCATTCAGGAAATATATCTGGATGGCAGTGGATATTTGATGGCTCCGATACCGATTTGAATCAAAATCCGAACTATACATTCAATACTATTGGTAGTCACAGTGTTCAATTAACCATTTCATCAAGTCTTGGATGCAGTTACATAATACAAGAGCAAATCTATGTTAATGCGTTGCCAACAGCAAATTTTGATGATAGTGTAACATGTTTTCTTGATGGTGTACTGTTTACAGATGAGAGTACCATTAGTGATGGTAATATTAATCATTGGAGTTGGAATTTCGGTGATACCACAACGTTGTCCAATTTGCAAAATCCAACACATGTATATCAGGCAGCAGGCATTTATCAGGTATCGCTAACGACTACAAGCGATTCAGGTTGTTCTGCTACGATTACCAAACCTGTTACCGTGTATCCACAACCCAATGCAGGATTTACCTATATGGATAACTGCAATAACTTTACCGTTATCTTTACCGATACGTCAAATTCTGCCAATCAACCTGTAAACAGTTGGTTCTGGGATTTTGGTGATGGAAACAATGCCGTGATACAAAATCCTGTTCATACATACTTACAGGCTGGACAATATTCGGTACAATTAATAGCAGGCTCATCTGGTAATTGTGTAGATACCGTTACAATGTCTATTCATACTACGAATGTGGTGGCAAATTTTGGAAATCACTATACATGCAATAGCAATTTGGTTTCTTTCGCCGATTCTTCCATAGCAACAGGTGATACTATTATAAGTTGGGAATGGCAGTTTGGTAGTGGCAATTCCAGTACATTGCCCAATCCAACATTCCTGTTTGCTGATACGGGAAGTTATCCGGTTAGTCTGATTGTTCATACCAATTATTGTATTGATACTGTTTCAAAAGTAGTGACTATGCAACATTTATCAGGGAATTTTAATTATATGTATAATTGTCAAACGCTCTCTACAACATTTTCTGATGTATCTACTTATGCAGGTAGTGCACCCAATTCATGGCAATGGAACTTTGGGGATGGCAATATGAGTACGTTGCAAAATCCAATTCATTTATTTAATGATACAGGAAATTATAACGTTCAACTTATTATAAATACTCAGGAAAACTGTGTCGATACCGTTTCTACAACAGTTTCCATTTATAATGTAATAGCGGATTTTAAAGTTGCCAACCATTGTATCTACGATAGCATTTATTTTACAGATATAACGCATTATACACATGGAACTATTGTTTCGTGGAACTGGAATTTTGGTGATGGAAATACTTCTACTCTGAGAAATCCAGCCCATTTATATTATCAACCTCAAACCTATCAGGTAGCATTTTATGTTCAAACTGCCGAAGGCTGTGCAGATACTATAATTAAATCTGTGAATATATACGAAGCACCTGTTGCCCAGTTTAATATTGTAAACACCTATCTTGAAATCAATAGTCCTATTGCGTTTAATGATGCATCTACCGGTGCCGATTCGTGGGGTTGGGCGTTTGGTGATATGATTGGTACATCCACCAATCAAAATCCTACATATACATATCTGTATCCTGGTAATTACATCGTAACGGAAGTAGTACGAAATGAATATGGCTGTATGGATACGGCAACAGAAACCATTGTTGTTATTAGAAATGAAATTTATTCGCCTGTATTGCCTACAGCATTTACTCCTAACAGCGATAACAATAATGATACACTATTTGTGCGAGGAGGTCCGTTTAAAGAACTATTGTTCAGGATATATAATGAATGGGGGAAAATGATATATGAAACCACAGACCTTCATTCAGGATGGGATGGTAAATTCAACGGTGATTTACAACCTAATGGTGTTTATGTATGTACCGTAAAGGCTACAACCATAGACAATAAAGAATATAGTTTTTCACAGGAAGTAACTTTAATACGTTAAGGCTATGAGAAAGAATATAATTTTATCGGCAATATGCGGTTTATCAATGTTATGTTCATTGCAAATCGCTATGGGACAAGACATGCAATTATCACAATTTGATGCTTCTCCCACATTATTAAATCCTGCTTTAACAGGAATGAAACAAAGCCTTAAATACCGAATTGTTCAGAACTATCGGAACCAGTGGGATGCATTAACCAAAAAATCGTTTTTAAGTTCCGCATTGGCTTATGATATGAACATGCAACAAAAGTGGGGTGTTGGTGGATACTTGATAAACGATAACGGCAGCCGCATTTTCAACTCGTTTTCGTTTGTGCTATCGGGTGCTCACGATATTACCATTGGCAGTCAGGACAAGCATCATCTGTCGGTAGGCCTTCAAGCGGGATTTATATATAAAACCTTGCGTTTAAGTCAATACACCTTTGACAGGCAGTACAGTCAGGGTACATTTGATACAGACCTTCCGAATGGTGAAAGTTTTGAAAAGAGTAAACGCTTTTTGCCGGAAATTAATTTCGGTTTTGCCTATACCCATACGGATGATTCTAAGAAGTATCATCCGTATGGCGGTATGGCTGTGTTGCACTGTACCAATCCAAAAAATAATTTCATTGCTTCTGAGGATGAAAGTCGTTTGCCACTGCATTATATTTTTAATGTCGGCAGTCTATTTGAAATTAACAATCAAATGACCCTTGACCCTAAAATTTTAATTATGAAGCAAAATACAGTTTGGCAGTTTAATCCAGGTGTTTTGTTTCATTACAATATGGAAGCAAACGATATGCACCTTATGGCAGGCTTGTTTTATCGTGTTAACGATGCCATTATACCGCAAATTGGATTGTATTTCAAAAATTTCATCTACCGCATAAGTTATGATATTAATGTTTCCAAGTTGAAAACATACAGCAATTACAAGGGAGGGTTTGAATTTTCAATTACATTATTCAGAATTGGGGCAGGAGGAAGCAAATTACAATTCAATTAATACAATACACTTCTCTTTTGATAGGAGGATGGTTAATATATGTATTTCATGACGGGGTGAGAAATTAAATTGCAAGAATAACAGATACTGCATTAAGAAGTAGTAAACATACAAGAAGTAACTTAGAATACAGTTCTTTTTTTACAGAAGCAATAGCATTTGCCAAACTTATGGAAAAGAGTACTAATATAAATATAAGTATGGATATTTTAAGTATGGAAAGCATTCCTGCCCACAGAATAATTTGTGAAATAATAAGCCAGTAATAATATTTTCTGTTTCTTATTTTTTTTAGCATGTTTCTTTTAGCATTACCATTTAATGAAAACAAGGAAAAGACAAAAACAATAAATAAAATAAAATATGACTGTAAAAATTGAGAATAATTGTCCATGGATAACGTATTAACCAATGAAAAAATATGTTTGTTTTGAAATACATACATATAAACGTCAACAAAAATATAAGGAACGATAAAACTGAGACACAGGAATATTAATTCTTTTATATTAAATGACTTGAAAAAAATCAGTCCTAAGAGGGAGATACATAAAATAATAATACAAGGAAAATAAAACATGGTTAGCACACCATTAATAAAACCGATATAAAAAATTAATGGATATACATTATCTCCTTCAAAAATTCGATACAGCAAATAAATAATAAAGACAAAAAAGGGTGAAACAAGGAAAATAACTAAATTAAAATTGAAGAGTACGTATATATTGGTAAACAGCACAAAAATAAACGACGGTAATAATATTCCAAAAATACCATTAAAATTTTTACTTGTCTGAATCAGCAAAAGGGATGCTGTCAAAACAGATATAAACGATATGAGTAGCGATAAATGGAATGATAAGTTCCATGCAGGTAAAACGTTTTTAAATAATTCTATATTAATGGTAATTGTAGCAGGATGTTCAATAAATAACAAGGGCAACCATCCAATAACTAAGAATAATCCTACTATCCAAAAATATAATGGATTGTTTTCTTTTACAATTTTATTGTACATAAAGGATTAAAATTCGTATCCGATATCTCTGCGAAAATAAATATTTTCAAATGTAATTTTATCAAACGATTGATAAGTTTTTGTCAATGCTTCTTTTAATGTATTTCCATGACCAATCGAAACCAATACTCTCCCTCCGTTGGAAACAATCTGATTATTTTGAATGGCAGTACCCGCATGAAAAACCAGCGTGTCTGCTGATTCTAATCCTTGAATAACTTTCCCCTTTTCATATTCCAGCGGATATCCTTTAGATGCTGCAACGATACCCGTGTAAAAATCGGAATCTATGTCAAGAGAGATGTTATCTAAATCTCCATGAAATACATGCTCTATCAATAAAAGCATATCGTTTTTAATACGTGGTAAAATAACTTCCGTTTCAGGGTCGCCCATACGGACGTTGTATTCAATAACATAAGGTTCACCTTCGCTAATCATCAATCCAAAAAAGATGAACCCCTTATACTCAATGTTTTCATGTAAAAGTCCAAAAACAGTGCGATGTAGAACTAAATTTTCAATTTTTTTGCGTAATGTATCATCAATAAAGGGAACAGGCGAAACAGCACCCATACCCCCTGTATTTAATCCGGTATCGCTTTCGCCAATACGTTTATAGTCTTTGGCTTCAGGAAGAATAATATATTTGCGTCCATCGGTAAGTATAAAAAATGAAACTTCTATGCCCTTTAAAAATTGTTCAATCACTACAGTTTCACTGGCAGCACCAAATTTTCCATTCAACATTTCTTCCAGTGCAGTGCATGCTTCCTTATAATCGTTTATAATCAAAACGCCCTTGCCGGCTGCCAATCCATCGGCTTTTAATACATAAGGCGGTTGAAGGGTGGACAAAAAAGCAAATCCTTCTTGCAAATTGTTTTGAGTAACGATATGGTATCTTGCTGTTGGAATATTGTATTTTAACATGAACTGTTTAGCCCACGATTTGCTCCCTTCCAGTTTTGCTCCTTCTTTGGGAGGTGCTACAATCCAGCATTTTTTTGTTTTTGGATGTTGGCTGATGTAATCGCTAATTCCATTTACAATGGGTTCTTCTGAGCCAACAATTAAAATATCTATTTTATATTGAATAATAGCATTTGTAACGCTTTCAAAATTCATAGGATTAATATCTAAATTAGTTCCCAATTTGTGGGTACCGGCATTTCCGGGAGCAATGTACAACTTCCCTAATAAGTGGCTTTGTGTTAGTTTCCATGCAAATGCATGTTCCCGTCCACCTGAGCCAAGAACCAGTACATTGTGTTTTTTTTGAGAAGTTTTCATGGTGTTATTCTTTTTTATTTTATGAAAGATATTACTACTATTATAGGTTGTGATTAAGTTTTATTTATTTAATTTAACAAACTAAATATTATCCTTTTTTGGACGCAAAGTAAATAATAATTCCAATAATGATTAAACCAGCCAAAACAGCCAATGTGATTTTTGCCCAACTCCAGGGACGTTCACCCTGTACTTCACCGGTTTGCCCATTTACCAAGAACTGATACACTTTATTTTTATATCTATAAGCACTTATCCATACAGGCAACAATATATTTTTAAAAGTAACATTTTCATGTTTTACGTTCATGCTGTTTATTTGTTGATGGTCGCCACCAATTTGTTGGCGTATGGCTTCACGAATAAGGGTATTCATCTTTTCCTTACCAATTTCAAATCCTTCTTTTACATCTACCTGATATGTTTCGGTACGAAATCCACTTAAGAATTTTTCATCAAAAGGTAGCAATTCACTCAGGTTCCAAGGTTCCAATTTGTCGGTATATTTTTGCGGAAGCGATTTACTGGCAAGCACTAGTATGTCATCAAAATTAACTTGCACCGTGCCGCTTACCGGCGTCCAACGAGTTTTAGTAACGGGTCTTGTTTTAGTAACGGTTCGACCGTTTTCGGTAGTAGTGTATGTCACCGTTTCGGTATAATCAATACCTCGCATGCCTTTGTATTGAGTGGTAGTGTTGCTATCATAAGTCCAGTAAGGGATATATAAACCTTTAAGTTTTTCCTGCTGTGTGGCATATTTTCTTAATTTCGAGGGTGCAAACCATAATTTTTTCAGCCATAATCTAAAATCAGCAAAGGCTTTTTGTGCGTCTATTTTAAAAGGCAATACCGACCATGGCTTAATAATATTCTGTACTTCTGAATTTTTAATTACCAATACACTTCCACAAAAAGGACAAAGTTCAGAAACCACATTGGAATCGAACGTTGTTTGTGCACCACAGGCTTCGCAACGTACCGTCGAAACCTGATGCTTGGGTAATGTATCGCTATGCTCCGAAATGAACTTATCAAAATCCATTTCTTCAATAACGGTCGGTTCAACATGTATTTCATTTTCGGCACCGCAATATTCACATTTCAAATGGGTAGTACCGGGCTTAAATACAAGTTTTGCACCGCATTGTTTGCAAATAACTTCTGCCTGATTGGTTTTAGAAATTACAGATTCTTCTTCCATACAGTAAAAAATAAAAAAATTAAATTTTTGGTGGGATAGGAGGGGGGATTGCTCCAAATAAGGATTGAAGTTCAGAAATTTTTCCTGCGGCATCCCAATTTGCCATACCCTGCCTCCAAACGAGTGTTTCTTTGGTCAATTGATTTTGAAGGATAAGTTGTTTTAACGAATTCATATCGTAAGGTCCTGCTTGCTGTCCATTAATAACAGCAAAAAATTGCAGTGTTGGTGGAACAGGAGGTGGTGTTTGTTGATTTTGCGATTGTTGATTTTGTTGATTCATGGCATTTGCCATTTGATTTGCCATGGCAAAACCCATTCCCATTCCCATGCCTGCACCTGCTGTACCCGAAGGATTGTTGGCTGCGGCTGTCATGGATTCGGCTGCCTGAAATTGAGTATATTTGCCTAAGTCGCCAATGATGCCCATGCTGGAACGCTTGTCAAGTGCTTCTTCTACATTGGGTGGAAGTGAAATATTGCTGATGAGGAATTTGGTAAGGTCTATACCGTATTCCATAAATTCAGGCTTGATTTTATTTTCCAGAAATTTTGAAATTTCATCGTAGTTGGATGCCATATCCAATACGGGAATTTTGCTCTCGCCAATAGCATCGGTAAATCGTGTTACAACAATATTTTTAAGTTGTTCGGTTATTTTATCGGTAGTAAAACTGCCATCGGTACCCACAATTTCTTTGATAAACGTAGTAGGGTCTTTAATTTTCATAGCGTAATTGCCAAACGCACGGATACGAATCGGACCAAACTCGGGGTCACGAAGCATAATCGGGTTGGGTGTGCCCCATTTAAGGTCAGTAAAATTTTTTGTATTTAAAAAATAAACTTCTGCCTTAAAAGGGCTGTTAAATCCATATTTCCAACCCTTCAACGTACTCAATAGGGGCAAATTTTCTGTTGTAAGAGTGTACATACCAGGCTTAAATACATCTGCCAGTTGACCTTCGTTGATAAAAACGGCTACCTGCGATTCGCGAACTGTTAGTTTAGCACCGTTTTTAATTTCATTTTCGTAACGTTCAAAACGATGTACCATTACATCATTCGTAGGGTCAAGCCATTCGATGATGTCTATAAATTCACCTTTAATTTTGTCAAAAAGTCCCATTTTTTATTTGATTAGTTTGACAAAGGTACAATAAAATATTTTATCAACAAGAATTTTTAAACCCAAATTATTTAAAACGAATAACCACTTGCTAACAAGTTCATTAAAACAATTTGCTTCGCTTTTGTTTTTAACCGAATGATTCAAGAAATTAAGATTTTGTTTTATGAATTATACGTTATAGTGGTAACCATACAGTAAGTCCACAAAGCACTGAATTACTCGCATCGTTTTATAGAAATTGCTGGCAACATAGGATGGCAGTGTTTATCATTTTTGTAGATTTAAAAAATTTCGAGTATGTTTGCATAATCAAAAGTTTTCTCACAGAAATGGGGTTAACTTAAATCCAGAAGAGTAAAATTATGAGTAGTGCGAAAATATCGATATGCTTTTTTTATGACCACGAAATGCGAGTTAGTTGGGATGAACAAAACACCAAGTGGTGGTTTAGCATATTGGATATAATAACGGTACATACTAACCAAAACGATTTTACCAAAACACGCAACTATTGGAAATATCTTAAAACCAATATGAAAAAAGAAAACAGCCAAGCGGTTAGTGCTACTAACCAGTTAAAATTAATTGCACCAGTCGGAAAAAATCGTTTAATGGATTGGTTAGACTACAACGGTATTATTGCCTTAGTTAAAGAATTTGTGAGCAAAAAAACTAACCGATTAATAGAATGGTTTACAAACAGTGATGTTTTCAAAAGGCTTACAAAAAATGCACTTACAAAAAAAATAAACAACCGGGAAATGTTTATAAAAGGAATGGGCTATTCGTATTAATACGAAGAAAATGATTAATGAAAATATAACAAGTTATACGAACGAATGAAAAGAATAATAAAAACCATATTATTTACAGTATTGTGCAGTAGTAGTATGTTTGTTTATGCACAATCCAAGCATGATTTGGATAAGACCTATCAATACGCAATGCAATTGAGCAAACAGGGACGATTTGATGAATCTGTTCATTATTTGAACAAAATTATACATGCCGATTCAACATATTTGGATGCATACTTGCTTTTAAGTGATATATATTTATCAGAATATTTATATGATTCCTTACGTGTGGTTTATAAACAATGTACTAAATTTTGCGGGAAAAAATATCCAAAAAGTTATTTTATGCTTGCCAACGTTTATTTTTATACAGGTGAGATGAAGGAAGCACTTGCTTCCTACCAGAAATATCTTTCATTAAATCGCGACGAAAATATGACCTCTATCGTAAAAACGCAAATAACACGTTGCCAATATGCTCTTAAACTGCTTGAAAATCCAGTGCCTTTTAATCCCATTAATTTGGGAAATGGCATCAATACAGTATGCGATGAATATTATCCCTACATTTCTCCGGATGAAAAAACAATAATATTTACGCGTAAAGTACCTATGTGGGAAGGCGCAGCGCCATCATCAGACAATACACAGGAAGATTTTTATGCAAGTTATTGGGTAAATAACCAATGGTCAAAAGCAGAACCACTCAAAGGCAAAGTCAATACTCGCAAAAACGAAGGTGCACAAACACTCACAGCCGATGGCAAATATATGGTTTTTACGGCTTGTGACCGTCCCGATGGAAAAGGTGCCTGCGATTTATATTATTCCGAAAAAAATGGTGATACATGGACACAAGCAAGAAATTTATATACCATAAATACAGAAGCATGGGAATCGCAACCCAGCATTTCGGCAGATGGCAGAGAACTTTATTTTGCCAGCGAACGCGAATCGGGTTATGGCAATTCGGATATTTATATGAGTACACGATTGTCCAGCGGATTATGGTCTGCTCCTGTTTTACTGGATACTGTTATCAATACTGCCATGTCTGAAACATCACCCTTTATTCATCCCGATGGTAGAACGTTGTATTTTTGTTCTAACGGACATTGGGGCGTTGGCGGATATGATATTTTTATGTCAAAACGTGATGACAAGGGAAAATGGTCAACACCTGTAAATCTGGGCTATCCCATCAATACATCCAAGGATGAAATAGGACTGGTGGTCTCGGCTTCAGGAAAAAGAGCCTACATTACTTCATCACGAAATGGAGGATATGGGCTGAACGATATCTATGTCTTTGACCTTCCTGAAAAAGTCCAAGCCGAAGAAGTAACCTATATAAAAGGAATGATAACCGACGAAAAAAATCATCAACCGCTGGCTGCCTCTTGCGAAATTGTTGATTTGATTTTGAATAAAATTGTTTTTTCTACCGTATCTGATTCTATTACAGGTTCTTTTTTAATGTGTCTGACCAAAGGAAGAGAATACGCTATGTTTATAGATAAACAGGGATATTTGTATTACTCAGAAAATATTCGCTTTGATTCAACCTATACTGTAAACGATGCGTTTAATAAAAAAATTAAGTTAACTCCTGTTGCTAATGGTGCTAAAATGGTGCTACCTAATATTTTTTATGAAACCGATTCTTTCCTGTTAAAGCCTACATCTTTTGCCGAACTTGATAAAATGGTGCTTTTTTTAAATGCAAACCCAGCCATCAAAATTGAAATAGGTGGACATACCGACAATACAGGTTCGGATATATACAATAAAACACTATCCGAAAAAAGAGCACAATCGGTAATGAATTATTTAATAAGCAAAGGAATTGCTGCAAAACGTATAATGGCAGTAGGCTATGGAAGCCGTCAACCATTGGCAGATAACTCATCTTCCAACGGTAAAGCCATTAACCGAAGAACAGAATTGAAAATTATTCCATAACTTCCTTCATCATGATTAAAAAACTTTTTATTACGGTGCTGTTTGTGTTTAGTTTGATGAGTATGTATGCGCAGGATACTCTTACAATAGACGAAAAAAACTATCGATTAATAATGGCATCCTATATTGGTAATGCAGATTCTATTTTATATTGGTTAAATGCGGGAGCCAATATTAATGCCATTTCTTCTGATGGTATAACACCTCTCAATTACGCTATTCAAAGTGGCAAATTGGATGCCGTAAAAGCATTGGTATATAATGGTGCCGATGTCAATTATCATGATTATTATTGTATTCCACCGTTATTTATGGCTATTGCATGGAATCAATCATTAACCGTACGTTTATTGTTACAGCGAGGTGCCGATGCCGAACAAATGTTAGAACACGACGTATCGACATTGCATTATGCTATTAAATATGCCGATACTACTATTATTAATATGTTTCTTACATACAAAAATTTGCTTAACAAACAAGACGTGGATGGCAATACTCCTTTAATGGCAGCCGTTTATTACGGTAGATATGATGCCATATATTTATTATGTATGAACCATGCGAACCCTTCTATTCAAGATAATGATGGAATAACACCTTTTTTATTGAGCATACAATTAGGCGATACTGTGGCTGCACATCAATTGTTGCAGTGTGGGGTTTCTATAAAGGAACAAAGCAATAATCATTATGGTATGCTTGAATATGCCATTATTTCTAAAGATACAAGCATAGTACGTTGGGCTATAAAAAATGATACCGTAAGCGAACTCCATGCTTCTCTCATAAAAATGACCTATATTTTGGGAAATAGAAAAATTGCAAAAATAATACAAGAGCATGTCGGCAAAACATTTTATGGGTTTGCATGGCAATCGTTGCATGTAGGCTTTTCTGGCATGATAAATTCTCACGATGCCATGTGGGGACCTACGATAACTTTTCATGAGGCTCATTACGGAGTTCATCTTTCTGCTATGTATTACACACGATATTGGGCAAACAGAATTTATATGGATATGGATACTGCTTCTTTTCAATATTGGGAGCGACGGTCATTATGGGGCATAGGACTTGCGAAAACAGTAAAATTGTACCAACACGATGAACATTCTTGTTTACTTGTATTAGGCTTGTCCGAATATATTACGTATGGACATTATAGAGGTGTAAAGGATGCTCCTTCCAGTTATTTTATTACTTCTCCACAAATAGAACTATGGGATAAGTATAAATGGGGCGGTTGGGCTTTATCGGCAGAATATTATCAATTTGAAGATTTGGATTCATCACCCTTTCATGTTAAATGCTCTTTTTTTATTAATATTCCATTAATCCGTAAGCCATATCATATAAAAAAAATAGGTTGGTAAATCATAATTATTTGTCCCTTAAAAAGTACCTATTCTACCTCGTCCTCGTTTGCAACGAGGATGAAAAAGGGGATAACGGCTGCGTGTATGAAACGTTTGGCATTTCGGAGTGATTCATTGTCCGCTTGCACTGCCTGTCCCGATTCATCGGGAAAAATTTATTAGGTGCAGAAATGCTATATTTTATACCGACTTGCTAACAAGTTCATTAAAACAATTCGCTTCGCTTTTGTT
>CAYSIN010000026.1:0-29864 GCA_964431135.1 uncultured Bacteroidales bacterium | reverse complement strand
AGCACTGTCCTGTCAAGTTACACGAAAGTTTATTAGATGCAGAAACGCTGAAACTCGCACTGTCTCGGCAATAAAATATACCGCCTGTTATGCACTGGCGGTTCTTGTCTGTCATGTAATTATGTCGCTTCATTTCTGCTGTTATTGTCATAATTTTTTATCAGTCGTTGGCTTGTGTGTCAGGGTTTTTAAAATTTTTTGAAGGGAAGGAGATTTTTCTAATACAATTTTTCTCGGGCTGATGAAAAGCATACTCTTTTTGCAGCTTTGGTTCGTGTGTTTGGTTTAGCGGCTGCAAAATGTGTAGGCTTTTGTGTGTTAGCAAATTCATTTTATGGATACATTTAGAATACTTTTGTACTTTTCATCTGAAGAAGGTTCAATTGTTGCAAAAACTTCACCGTCAGAGTTTGTTGTTAAACACTTTCGATTAATGAATTCTCCTTTGTTTTTCTTCCAAACATCCCATCCTCTGCTTTTTGCTGAATATCGACCATTTGCACTTGTGTCGCAGAATCTACCGTCTGATACTACTGTTACTAATGGGTTTACTAAGTCAACAAATTCAGTGTAATAACCATTTTCTCTACCATGATGGGGAGCTAATAATATTTCAGAATTTCTTACTGCATCTTTAAACGATGTCAGTTTCATCAATTCTTCAAGAGAACATTTCTCATTATCTCCAGGTACAACAATTTTTGTTCTTAAATACTCAAAAACATAAACAATACTGTGGTTATTGAATTTATTGGTATTGCAAGAAGTTGGCGAGAATATCTGAACTTTTACTCCACCCCAATTATCTTCATTCCGAATATTATTAGGGCTGTCCTCAGGTATTGGATCGCTGTATCTATCATTAATCTCGCAATACTTCTCAAATTTTGGTCTGTCTTGTTCTCTTACTCCTTCCATAACTTCAGCGTTTGATATTTGAGTAGGTCTGCAAAAAACTTTTGGGCTTACTTCATCAAAATTGAGAATATCATCTATGTGGTCAAGATGCGGATGAGTTACACCAACATAGTCAAATTGCCGAACAATCCAATTGTTTTTCAAATGGAGTATTGGGCTAAATGTTGCGTTTTTATCATCATAGGAACCAATACCTAAATCAATTAAAATATGTCTTCCATTAGGAGTTTTTAAATAGGTGCAATGACCATGTTGCACATCCCAAAATACGATTTCAAGTTTATTTCCCATTACATTATTATTTTTCGTCTTTATTATCTTTTGCTGTTCTTGATTTTTCTATACCCCAAGTAGCTTGGGCAATATCTTCTATTTTTGATACGAATTTGTCAACATTCAAACCGGCAATAAAAGCCAAAGCGTAAAATCCCAAATGAGTTGAAGTCTCGGCACTTTGTGCTTCTAACACAAGCAAACCTGCTTTCAGAAACAGAAAACTAACACCGCCAGTAAGAATACTGACGAATGGTCGAATGATATACCAAGGATACCATTCACTTGTGAATGATTTTTTGACACTATAATTCAGATATACACCACGCAAACAATACAAAATGCCACCAAAACCGCCACATAAACAACAGGTAAATACAAGCTTGTAATTCATTACCCATTCAGGCAATGCACCACTAAACATGGCAACGGTTACACCAATTAAGCCTGCAAGAAATACAAATAAGTAAATTGCTATTCCAATCATTTTATGCACTCTTTAAAAATTTCTAATTTTTGTTGTTCTGCTTTATCTATTGAGATGTTTCCTTCAGCTTCTTTCTTTTCAATCTTCTGGATTTCTTTTTCAATTTTGTCTTGGATTTCTAAAGGTGGTACTGGGATTTTTATGTTCTTGTAACCCTCAAAATCAATGTTTAAAAGACGAATACCATTTTGCAATGCTTCAGTACCGCCTTTCCTGTAAAAGTCATGCAAAGCAAGCCATAAATAAACTGGATTAATCTTTTTCTTGTCTTTAACTCTAATTCTTGCACAGAAATTACTAAATGAATATTGACCGCTCTTTTCTTCAAAGAATACTACTCTACCGATTGCTTGGGTATCACTACCACCGGATTTTTCTAAGATAATATCCCCATATTCAAGTGTCCTTGTTGTAAGTTGTTTTTTCTCAACTTCAATTTCTGCAATGTCGTTAAAATCTAACTTGCCATTATTTAATCTAAAATTTGTGTTTCTGATAACATTGACCTTTGTGTATGGTGGTTTTTTTCCTGTCCAAAGTCCACTTTGGAAATCAACTAAACCACCAAGAGTTTTTGATTCATACTGGCTTATGAACTCAACTTTCTTTGATTTTGAAGTATTAATTTGCTTTTCAAAAGATATTCTAATGAAGTCAAATAAATCAATCAACGAAACAACCTTAATATGTTCTTTTAAATCGGAAGGTATGTTTATCGTGTCTTCTTTGAATGCTTTGTAAATATAAGTATTGACTTTTTCAGGGTTACGCAAGTTTTGACTATCATATAATTTTGTCAAATCAATTCCTTTGTTATCCTTTTTCATATCCAAACCTTTATATCCTCTACGGTCGCTAAATGTATAGCCAAGAAACGCCTTTTGTGTTTCGCTGTCTTTACCCGATTTAATAATAAGTGTTTGCTGAGGGATTAATTCTATGTTGGCTTTCTTATTTCCTTTAACCTGTTTTTCAATTTGTTTGTGAGAGAGCAAGAAGTAATAAAACTTCTCCTTTTCAATTTCTAAAACTTCATCAAAAAACCAGTCAGTAATATATTTGTCCCTTTGGTCTTTGGTCAGCTTCTCATAATTCTTTCCTTTCTTCCAATTCTTTACTTCTGTTAAATCATCAAACCATTTTTTATAATTCTGATAGTATTCCGCTTTTTCAAGTTCTTGAGATGGTTTGCGTTTTAAAAGTGTTTTATAATCGGTAATATTAATTCCTAAAATACCTGCATAGTTCTGCAGTAACTTATGGCTATCAATGAAATCTTCTTTTCGCTCTGAGTCTTTACCTAATATTAAGTCTTCAGCAATGTAAAGGCAATTTTTTGAAAAATCAACGCTACGTCTTTTCATAAATAAAACAATTGTATTAGCACTCGTAGCACTAAATGTATTGCTTCCAAATTCGACTATACCCTTTATTTCGAAGAATTTTAAAATAATTTCTCTTGCCTTAGTATATGCGCCTGTGCTGTTCAAAATGGTGCTTGGTAAAAATATTCCTGCAAAACCGCCATCTTTTAAAAGTTGCTTTGTACGTTCTACAAATAGAACTTCAATATCATCGCTGTCATCACTAATGCTTGGTAGAAGTTCATATACAGGTAACTTTTCTTTATTTAAATGCTTTTTAAAATCTTTTATGGTATAAGGTGGGTTAGCCACTAAAATGTCAAAACCCAAGAAATTATTTCCGTTTTTTACTGCATCAGGTAGTTTTTCAAAATGATTTTCTAAACCATCGCCAAAAATAATTTTTGCTTTACCATCACCATGCATATAACAGGCAACCTTACTTGTACGAGCTAAACGGTAATCCTTTTCAATTCCGCATATAAAGGATTCTGCCCATTCTGTAGATTTTTTATAGTCTTGAATTCTCTCATGTTGTTCATCTTTTAAATCTTGCAAAATATCTTGCAGGGCTTCAATTGATTCAGTAATAAAGTGTCCGCTTCCACAAGCATAATCAATAATACAAGGTAAAATATTAGATTCTTTTTCACTAATTTTTCTTTCAATGATTTCTTCTAAAGGCATTGCAGAAACTATAAATTTTGCAATTGGTGTAGGTGTAAAAAACTGTCCTTCGCTTTGTTTAAAACCACTTTCCAACATATCTTCAAAGAAATCACCAAGAAATTGGGCTTTTGCATTGTATTTAAAGCGAAATCCTTGTAACCTTTTTACTATTTCAATAACGACTTTTGCATTTTGGTCAAATAATTCTTTGTTGTAAATTTCTTTGAATGAAAATTCATTATTTGTATAGAATTTTAATTCTTTATAAATTCTTTTTAAATCTTCTTTTGCTGTTTGTCTTGGAAAATGACTAATGATATTTTCAATTTGGTCGAGTGTATAATTAGTAACAGACTCTCCAAGATAATGATACATTGCATCAGTATATAGAGATTGTAATTTCTCAATAATTGTTTCGTTATCATCAATACCATCTTTAAATTGAAAATCAGCAATTTTATTGAAATTAATTTCTTCATCCCTTAGTTTCGCTAAGACAAGTGAAATAAATCTATTGAAGGCATTTGAACGGTCAGAAATATTGTTGTGCCTTAATATTTCTTCAAATTCATTATATTCTTTTTTTGAATCATATTGATTGAATTCTTTCAATTCAGCAACTTTAAGCGGAATAAACCCCGGATTGTACGGCTCAATTTCCTCTTCGAAAATCCCTTTAGTTTGGAATTCTTTTTTTTGTTTGCGTTCCCATACTTTTAAAGAATCCTCAATTGTTGATGCTTTTTGATAAGTAATTATTTTTTCATCGTCTTCTCGTTGTTTCTCAATTTCTTCTAACGAATCCTCAACTTTTATAATTGCATTTTTATAATCAACAAATTTACCTTTGTGCATCAAGTCTTCACTTACGCAACTTGCATATAAACAAAGAAATCGAGTTGCCTTATCTTGCTGGAAATACGAAAATAATTGACCTCCATTTTCCCGCATTCGTTCTTTTTCCTTTTCAAATTCTGTTCCCCATGTTTTACATTCTATAATCATAACGGTTTTGCCAGTCTTACCATCGGTAACATTTATATCGGCTTTTCCACTTTTGGCACTTCGCCCGAGTTTCCATTTCTTTTCAAGTATCAGGTCTTGTGGTTTGTAACCTTTTGTAAGTAATCTGTCAATACAATCAAGAACAACAAAATTTTCATCACTGCTGAAATTTGAGGTTGTATCGTCTCCCTTCTGAATTTTATCTCCATAGTTGATAGACGATTTTTCAAAATCGAGCGAAATGGTATAATTATCATAATTAGAATACTTTTTTGCCCAAATATTCCCTTTTTTGTCTTCAGAGATAAAACCCAATAGGGTAATCAAAGTCTTGATATTTTCTGTTGTCATTTGCGATTATTTTTAATGTAATCAACTTTCTTTTCTGCTACTTTTAAAACTTGCTTTGCTGTTTCTTCATCAGCAATTTCATAAGCGATTTTTTCACTTAAATATTGAATCAGCATTTCATTTTGTTTAATGCCAAGAATGTCAGCGATTTTCAATATCTGTTCTTTGGTCGCTTTTCGCTCTCCTCTTTCAATTTTACTAAGAATGGCAGAGTCAATTTCCAATAATGCAGCTAATTGTCTTAAAAGCATTCCTTTTTCTTCTCTGTGTCCTCTAATTATTTCACCTATAGTTTTCATTCTTGAATTATTTGTCTTGACAAAGATAGTCAATATTCTTTTGATAAATCAAAAATATTTTAGAAAAGTTTTCAACATTATTCTGTGTGTCGGCAAAATTGGCTCTTTGGCTTTTGCCGAAGGGTTGGCTTCGTGTGTCGGGGCAAAAGACAATGTGCCAATGTGGGCAGGCAATAAAATTGTATTAAAAAAATGTGCGGTGGGAAAAAATTTTAAAAACAATGTGTCGGCTTGAGTGTCGGCAAATTCATTTTTCTTTCAGTCAATAACAGTCAGTTTCATTGTCATTTTACTGTGTCGTTGTCTTTTCTCCGCTTGTGCATAACGGCTGTGTAAACTTACAATTACGTTTATATTTTCATTATCTACAGTCGATTTGTTTTGATAAAATGCTAATAATGTGAGCAATAATATGTGTCTTAAATAGTTCATTTTAAAAACTTCATATATAAATTTACATGCACAAAGGTATAACTTTTTTTTTCATTCTACCAAATTTTTTTTAAAAAAGTTTTCACATAAAAACGACATTATATAATTCATATTTAATAGGATAGATACTTTTTAAGGGACGAATAACAAAATTCATTTCATTCTTTTATGAACGGTTTGGTATAAGAAATCGGAAAAAGTGGTCTTAATTTTGGGGAGTACTACCGTGTGTTTAAACAAAGTAAGCAATGAAAAATCTATAATTGCAAAAAATGATATAATTTTGTAATTTGCCATGGCGTGGAACAAGAATACATATCATAAGTCGGATGCCGATTGCCAGATGTTGTTGGACTGGATAAGTGAAGGTGAGCATCAGCAACTGGATTTTAAGATGGAAATAGACGATGCCCGTAAAATAGCTCGTTCTATGGCTGCCTTTGCCAATGCCGATGGTGGACGATTGCTGATAGGTGTTAAGGACAATGGTGTTATTGCAGGGGTTCATTCCGAAGAAGAGTTGTATATGCTGCAAGCAGCAGCCGAATATTATGCCAAGCCCCAAATACCTTATACCATTAAATTATGGAATGTCCATAAAAAAACAGTCATAGAAGCCTTTATTGCAAAGTCGGCAAGGTTGCCACATTATGTTCAAAACGAAAAAGGCGAATGGAAGGTTTATTTTCGTGTAGGTGACCAGAATTTGGTGCTCGAACCTATCGCCGTTCATCTTTTAAAATCTAAAAAAATAAACAAGCCTGTATTTATCAAATACGGTAGGGATGAGTATAAAATTGTTTCGTTACTGAAAGAAACTGAAAAAACTACAGCACAGGAACTTTGTCGCCAAAGTTTGCTTCCCTTTCAAATAATAAAAAATGTATTAACCGATTTGGTTTTATTAAACATCGTTGATGAGCATGTAACAATTACCGGAACATTTTTTTCGCTCAACGGAAATATTAATGCGGATGATTATTTAAATCATACCGACTTGCTAACAAGATAATTAAAACAATTCGCTTCGCTTTTGTTTGAAAACGGTTAGTCTGTCGGTATGAACCAAAACCAACAAATAAAATTCATTTCATTCTTTTGTTAGCGGTTTGGTATCAAATGCGTTAGATAGTAATAATGCATCGGCAATAACACAACTGGTCATAGATTCAACAATAACAGGCATGCGTCTGGCAATACAGGTATCGTGTCTGCCAGAAATAGTAAGTTCTTCCAATTGATGATGTTCCCAATTATACGTTTTTTGTGATTGCATGATGCTGGGGGTAGGCTTAACCACCACATCAAACACCAACGTATTTCCATTAGAAATGCCTCCTGTAATACCGCCGTTGTGGTTAGTTGCTGTAGTGCCTTTTTCGTTTATAAAAACATCGTTGGCTTCACTCCCTTTCATTCGAGCAAGTTTAAAACCGGAGCCAAACTCAATACCTTTTATGGCAGGGATGGAAAAAATACCATGCGAAATCATCGATTCCAGTGAATCAAAAAAAGGTTCTCCTAAACCAGCAGGGATATTTTTTACTTCACAGGAAACAATACCGCCAATGCTGTCGTTTTGTGCTATGGCTTGTTCAATGGCATCTTCTATGTTGTTATTTCCGCCTGCTTCGACCAATGTTGCATTGATTTCTATGGGAGACATAATTTTTTTGGCAACAACCCCGGCAGCAACCAAGGGCAAGGTAAGCCTTCCCGAAAAATGCCCACCACCCCGCCTATCATTATAACCGTTGAATTTTTTGTACGCAGTGAAATCGGCATGTCCCGGTCTGAAATGATAGGGATGAGCATAATCTTCGGGACGAATATTCTTGTTTTTAAAAAGAATAGTAAGCGGAGCACCCGTTGTTTTTTGCTGATAGGTGCCTGAAATTATTTCTGGAATATCTTCTTCCTTTCTATTTGTTGTTCCGGGCAATAATGGTTTTCGTCGTTCTATATCCTCAGTAAAATCATTTACACACAACGATATACCTGCTGGAACACCATCCAAAACTATTCCTGTATATTCGCCATGCGATTCGCCAAAGAGGTGAAGACGGAATATTCTTCCAAAACTATTCATGAACAATCAATTTGAATCCTTTGGAATGAACATTCATTATTTCAATGCGAGAATCCTGACTAAAATGCTTACGCAAACGTGTAATATAAACATCCATACTGCGAGCATTGAAGTAGTTGTCTTCAAGCCAAATTTTTTTCAGTGCATAATTACGGTCCAGTGTGTTGTTTACATGTTGACAGAGCAAATGCAAAAGTTCCGATTCTTTTGTGGTCAGTTTCACGGTTTGTTTATTTATCGATAATTCTTGCAATTCAGCATTGAAAGTATAGTTTCCAATGTTGAAGATGGTTTTATCTTGAGTAAGCAATCCTTTGGTGCGTTTAAGTATGGCTTCTATGCGGAACAATAATTCTTCAACACTGAAAGGCTTGGTAATATAATCGTCGGCACCGATTTTGAATCCTTCTACCACGTCGCTTTTTAACGATTTGGCTGTCAAAAAAATGATGGGCACATCCGCATTCATTATGCGAATTTCTTTGGCAAGCGTAAAACCGTCCATGGCAGGCATCATCACATCAAAAACGCAGAGGTCAAAGTTGTCTTTCTTAAAGGCTTTTAATGCTTGCTCTCCGTTGCTATAAAGTTTTACATCATACCGTTTGGCACTTAAAAATTCTTTTAAGAGCATGCCGAGATTGTCGTCATCTTCGGCTAATAAAATACGGGCTTTCAGTTCATCCATACTATTAATTTTTTATTGGTAAAGTTAATTGAAATTCCGAACCTTTGTTCAATTCACTCACAACATGAATACTGCCATTATGTGCATCAGCAATAATTTTGGCATAACTTAATCCCAATCCAAATCCTTTTACGTTGTGAATATTTCCAGTATGAACACGATAAAATTTTTCAAAAATATGCTTTATGTCCTGTTTGCTAATACCTATGCCGTTATCCTTAACAGAAATGACCACCGAATGATTTACATTAAAGGTTTTAACTTCTATAACGGGATGTTCTCCAGAATATTTTAACGCATTTTCAAGCAAATTGAAAACCGCATTGGACAAGTGCAATTCATCGGCAACAATAGTGTCGGGATTTGCCAGACAGGAAACGCTCATAGTACCATTTTTATTGGTAACGTGAATATTGAAAGTAGAAGTAATCGATTCGATAAGGGCATTGACAGACAGTTCCTGTTTATTGAAACGATATTCGCCTCTGTCAAAAATAGCCATTTGCAATACTTTTTCTACCTGAAAGGCAAGTCTTCGGCTTTCCTGAGCAATAATCTGAGATACATGAATAACTTTTTGTTTGTCTTGCGTAATAGAGTTGTCGTTGAGCATTTGTGATGCCAGCGATATGGTCGCAATGGGTGTTTTTAATTCATGAGTCATATTGTTGATAAAATCGTTTTTCATTTCGGACAATTTTTTTTGCCTTAAAATAATATAAAGCGTGAGGGTGTATGAAAAAATAATTACCAATACCAGAATTAAGGTAACCATGCTCATAGCCCCCATAGATTTAGCAATAAAATTATCTTTTTTGGGGAAAAATAAAACCAGATAAAAAGCCGGTGAAAAAATATCGTTTGGGAAAAGTTGAGCCTTATATACATCTTCGTAATCTGGATTGAAATGCGGTGTCTTGTAAATTACCACACCACTGTCGTTTTTTACAGCAAACTCATACGACAAGTGTATTTGATGATTTTCCATTTGTTTGTGGATAATCGTTTGCAGCGTTTCGAAGTTTAGCCGTTTGGTGATATCTTCGCTGTAATTAAGCATTTTATTTATAATTTTTTCTACAAAAAGCGTTTTATCCGTCAATCGGCTTGATATTTCCTTGTTAATATCTATGTTGGTTAATGCTTTACAGTAGTTTTCGGGTTTACATTTGGTCATGGTTTTGGTGAACAGTACCGAATCGCCTTTGAGTATTTGAATACGAGTATTGGTATGTATGGTTGCCGAATCGTTTATAGACATTAAATCTTTTCGGATAGATAATCCCTGATGTGATTCTCTGGTATTTTGTACAGCCTCTTTATATAACGAAACAACCGGCATCTGAATGCTTTTTTTGTTTCGTAGCGAAAAGATTTCATTACTTACTTCAATAATAGTTTCTTTTGCTTCAATGTCTTTGTTTATCGCTACAAATACTTGTGTAATTTGTTGGTTAAATAAATCTTCTTTTACTTTAAACTCCTGATGTAGCCAGAACGATTGAAGCAATATTAACCCAATAAGGGCAATACTCATTACCATAATTATTATCCAGATGAATCGCTTGGACATACACAGTTAATACACTATGCAAATTTACAGCATATTTTCATACTATAGTAAATCGATTAACAATCTTTAACGGGCTTTAAAAATAATAATTTATGCTAATACAGCAAAATCATGTAAATAAAGAAGAAAGCAGATGTTATTGATTTTTTTTAAATCATTTAATCCCAAACCGCTAACAAAAGAGTGAAATGAATTTTGTCTCGTCAGCAATGACGAGATGCCGACAGACTAACAGTTTTAAAACAAAAGCGAAGCGAATTGTTTTAATTATCTTGTTAGCAAGTCGGTATAAAAACAAACCTCAGAAAACAGCAGAGCATGAAATAAACTCTTCTTATGTTTAATTATTTTTTTAAGAACAATACAGAGTAGTTTATTATGTAGTCAAGTTTAAAAATATGATAATATATCTGTCAGTATATCAATAATATATATATATATATAATATAAAAAAGTGCAATTTTTTTTGTAAATTAAAAAAATAATATTATTTTTGCATGTCATATATTCATTATTTGACTACAATTTTATTTAAAATAAAAGTATTAATTATGAAAAAAATTACATTTTTATTAGTATTTTCAATCTTTGCCAGTGGATTGAATGGTTATTCACAAGTATATCTAGATAGTGGTCTTGTAGGATACTGGCCATTTAACGGTAATGCCAATGATATGAGTACGGGTGGTCATAATGGTATGGTTTATGGTGCTACTTTAACCACAGACAGGTTCGGTCAATCTAATGCAGCATACAACTTTAACGGAATCGACAATTATATTTACGTAACAAATTCATGTCTTATAAATGGAGATAAATTTACGCTTTCAGTTTGGGCAAAAGGTTATGGGCAAGCAAACGGAAATTTAATTACAACAGGAAATCAATTGTGTTATATGATTGGATATGCTCATAACGATAGTATTCGATATGCTATTAGTACTTCAACATTAGGTTTTTCAAACTTTATATACACAAAACTATTAAGCCCGGGTAAGTGGTGTAATTATATACTTACGTATGATGGTTCATTTTTAAAGTTATTCATAAACGGGACATTAGTAAAAACTACTTCTGAAAACGGTATTATATGGACACAACAACCATCATATTTATCTTTTGGCGGCTATCTTGTAAATGGAAGTCCTTGCAATTCTTTTTATAGTGGAGATATAGACGATATTTTAATTTATAATCGTGTTTTAAATCAGAACGAGATAAATTCTATTTTAACAGGAAATTATATTATGCCTTTCAAAAATAGCATAAATATTTATTCAAATGGCACGAATAATAATCTGATTATTGATTTCGGAGATAAATGCAAGTTCATAAATAATTATACATTGAAAATTACTAACCTGTTAGGTCAAATAGAATATACTGCCTTATTAAGGCAACCACGAACAACTATAAATTTAAGTTATAAGGATTTTAAGGGAATATATTTTGTTTACATATCTGATGAGAAAGGCAATACCGTAGAAGTAAGAAAAATTTTATTGCAATAGCAGTGTATTTAAAGTTATTAATAACAAAAATACAACTTTCTATTAATTGTATTTCTTTTTAAACGTAGCACACAAAAATTCTCTATTGAGACGGGCGATGTGTGCAATGGAAACATTTTTAGGACATTCGGCTTCGCAGGCACCGGTATTGGTACAACTGCCAAAGCCCAGTTCGTCCATTTTGGCAATCATAGCTTTTACACGCTGTGTTGCTTCGGACTTGCCTTGTGGCAATAAAGCAAATTGAGAAACTTTGGCTGCAACAAAAAGCATGGCAGATGAATTTTTACAGGCAGCAACACATGCACCGCAACCTATACAGGCAGCGGCATCCATGGCTTCTTCGGCTTTGGGTTGAGGAATAAGAATACTATTGGCATCGGGAGCAGAACCGGCATTTACAGAAATATAACCGCCTGCCTGCAATATCTTGTCAAAGGCATTTCTATCAACCATCAAATCCTTTATTACGGGAAAAGCAGCCGCACGCCATGGCTCAACAGTAATAGTATCTCCATCTTTAAATTTTCGCATGTGTAATTGGCAAGTAGTAACATCGTCATCGGGACCATGGGGACGACCATTGATATACAAACTACACATTCCGCAAATGCCTTCACGACAGTCATGGTCGAAGGCAACAGGATTTTTCCCTTCGTGAATTAGTTTTTCATTCAAGATGTCAAGCATCTCCAAAAAGGAGGCATCGGGGCTAATGTTTTCGAGATGATATGTTTCAAATTGCCCCTTTGCTTTCGCATTTTCCTGACGCCAAATTTTTAATGTAAGGTTCATAATATTTTTATTATTATAGTCGTAAATAATTAGTTGTAAGTCGTAAGTATGTTTTCATGGTTTTTGTTTTAAAGATTTTATTAATCCTCTAATGATTTTTGATATTTCGTTTATTTTTGAAACCAATATGTTTTTATTTTCAATTTTAATATATTCCAATCGCTCTGCGAGATAAAGCATTGACTTTACTTCACTGCATGAGCCGAGAGCAATGTAAAGGAATCTCGAAAAATCAGCATCAGAACTTCTGTCAAATCCTTCTGCTATATTACTTGAAACAGAAACTGCGGCTCTGCAAATCTGGTCTTTAAATCCAAAATCTTTAATTGCTGAAAACGCTGAATAAATATTGAAAGCAAAATCTTGCGCTTTTTGCCATGCGATAATGTCTTCAAATTTTTTTATTTTCATGTTTTCAATATAAACTTTATCTAATGACTTATGACTATCAACTTACGACTAATGAGTTATTTATAATTACGTTGTACCAATTTAACTTCGTTGAACATGAGTTCATCCTTATGCATCTCGGGTTCGTGGTCTTCGCCTTTGTATTCCCATGCAGCAGCATAAGCAAATTTTTCGTCGTTACGTTTGGCTTCGCCATCTTCGGTTTGGCTTTCTTCACGAAAATGTCCACCGCATGATTCTTCGCGATGCATCGCATCTTTGGCAATCAGTTCACCTATTTCCAGAAAATCGGCTACGCGTCCTGCCTTTTCAAGTTCAGCATTATATTCCTGAGTGGTACCCGATATTTTTACATTTTTCCAAAATTCATGACGAATTTCTTTTATCTGTGCTATGGCTTGCGTTAATCCTTCTGCTGTTCTTGCCATGCCAACCTTTTCCCACATAACTTTCCCTAATTTCTTGTGAAATGAATCAACCGTTTCGGTTCCTTGAATAGACATTAATTTTTGAATACGTTCTGTTACTTCTTTTTCGGCATTGGTAAATGCTTCGGCATCCGTTTTAATTATCGGTGTCTTCACCATATCTGCCAGATAATGTCCAAGAGTGTAAGGTAAAATAAAATAGCCATCCGCCAATCCTTGCATCAAGGCAGATGCGCCTAATCGATTGGCACCATGGTCGCTAAAATTGCATTCGCCAATAGCAAACAATCCCGGAATATTGGTCATTAAATGATAATCCACCCAAAGTCCACCCATGGTATAATGAACGGCTGGAAAAATCATCATGGGTGTTTCGTAAGCATTTTCACCACTAATTTTTTCGTACATCTGAATAAGATTTCCGTAACGTTTGTCTATTTCTTTTTTACCTAATCGCTGAATGGATTCGGAAAGGTCAAGAAAAACAGCCAATCCGGTATTATTCACGCCAAAGCCTGCATCGCAACGTTCTTTAGCGGCACGCGAAGCAATATCACGAGGTACAAGGTTTCCAAAGGTAGGGTAACGACGTTCGAGGAAATAATCCCTTTCTTCTTCTGGAATATCATTGGCTTTTAATTCCCCTCGTTGTAATTTTTGAGCATCTTCCAATTTTTTTGGCACCCATATTCGTGCATCGTTGCGAAGACTTTCACTCATAAGGGTCAGTTTTGACTGATAATCGCCATGTACGGGGATACAGGTTGGATGAATCTGTGTAAAACATGGATTGGCAAAATAGGCTCCTTTTTTATAGGCTTGCCAAATAACAGACCCATTAGAGCCCATAGCATTGGTTGAAAGATAAAAAGCGTTTCCATATCCACCAGTAGCAAGTACAACGGCATGTGCCGAGTAGCGTTCTATTTCACCGGTAATTAAATTTCGTACTATAATACCACGTGCCTTCCCATCTGCTATAACTATATTCAGTACATCACGACGCTGAAACAATTTAACGGTTCCTTCCTTTATTTGGCGATTGAGCGAACTGTAGGCACCTAACAATAATTGCTGTCCTGTTTGACCACGAGCGTAAAATGTTCTTGATACCTGTGCTCCACCAAAGGAACGATTGTCTAAATAACCGGCATAATCACGGGCAAAGGGAATGCCTTGTGCCACACAATGGTCAATAATAGCATTGCTTACTTCTGCCAGACGATATACATTGGCTTCACGAGAGCGATAATCACCTCCTTTCAAGGTATCAATAAACAACCGATAAATGCTGTCGCCGTCGTTTTGATAATTTTTGGCTGCATTTATGCCACCTTGTGCTGCAATGCTGTGTGCTCTTCGGGGGCTATCCTGATAACAGAATATTTTAACATTGTAACCCAATTCGCCAAGGGTAGCAGCCGCAGAAGCACCTGCAAGCCCTGTTCCTACAACAATAATATCAACCTTACGCTTGTTGGTTGGATTAACCAATTTGCATGTTGATTTAAACGTCGTCCATTTTTTTTCTATAGGACCTTCCGGTATTCTTGGTTCTAATACTGCCATAAATTAACTGTTTATCCATGATTGAAGAAAGAAAAATATTGTTATACTGCTAAACCCAACGGCTACGATAATGGCAAAAATACTGCCTATCCATTTCAAGCGTTTTATCCAGTTTTGATTATTAAGCCCAAGCGTTTGAAAACCGGATTGAAACGAGTGATTCAAATGCAGTCCAAGGATAATAAACCATAGAACATATAGCATACTGAAGGGCCAGTTGGAAACAGTAAATAAACTTTTTACCAGGTCAAACTCTGTCATTTGACCACTGTCTATTAAATCGGTAAATTTAATTTTATAGAAATAATTATATAAATGTAAAACGAGCAGACCTAAAATCAACGCACCCGTTATCCACATATTTTGTGATGACCACGTTACATCGGTTTTAGTGCTTACGGCATAAGATACGGGACGCTTTTTTTGATTTTGCCAGGTTAGCCAACTACCATAAATGATATGAATAATAAAACCCGCAGCCAATACATATTGCATAATATAAATGAGTGGGTTCTCTGCCATAAATTTACAAACAATATTAAATAAATCGCCCGATGAATCAATAACGGTTAACAAGTTTAACGATAAATGCAACATTAAAAAAAGAACGAGAAATAGCCCCGTTACACTCATTATTATCTTTTTCCCTATGGAAGTGCAAAAAAAGTTAGCCATATCCTATATCATTATATTATCTCCACAAAAATAATTTATTGTAATTAAATATTTTTATGTTTTTAAACATAAAATTGAATATTGATAAAAATGGTTGTAACTTTGAAAAAAAATATATGAGAAAAATTAACTTTTTATTGATTTTTTATTTGCTGGTATTTATTTCATGCAGTTCGAAAGATGTAAAAATTAGCCCAACAACAGAAATGTCAGAACCAGAAACTGTAGATGCTCTTTACAACAAGTCTATAAATAATGAAGAAAAGAAATCTTCTGTAAATGAACAAACCAATAATTTTATAAATTTTGCAGAACGGAAATTAATTAAAGAAGGCAGTATTTCTTTTGAAACGAAAAATGTTAATCACACCAAGTGGCTAATAGAAAAGAACATTAAGGCTATGAATGGTTATATATCAAAGGAGTATTCCAGAGATATGTACGAACGCCTTGAAAACACCCTAGAAGTTCGTATTCCTGCAGATAAATTTGATGATTTTATGAAGGTTCTATCTTCTACTATTCGACGATTGGATAATAAAAACATTCAGGTTCAGGATGTAACGGAAGAATATATAGATGTAAAAGCTCGTCTCAACGCAAAAAAAGAAGTTCTGGCTCGTTATCTCGAATTACTTAAACAGGCAAAAAATGTAACCGAGATGATGGATGTAGAAAATGAAATAGGTAATGTTCAATCTGAAATAGAATCAATGGAAGGACGATTAAAATATTTATCAGATAGAATTTCATTGAGTACGATAACTGTTACATTTTACGAACATTCAGAAAAAGGTTTTTCTTTTTGGCATAAAATCTTGAACGGATTGTCTAATGGATGGAGAGGCTTTCTTTGGATAGTTATAGGGTTTGTGTATTTATGGCCCTTATGGTTAATCTTACTTGTAGTTTTATGGACGTTACGGTACTTTTTGAAACATAAGAAGAACCATAAAAAAAATCATTCTACCTAAACTATAATAATCATCCTTTCAAAAATCTTTTTTAGACTTAAGAACAAGAATTAACGATTTTTTGATTTCAGATGTTTGAATCAGGCATTTAGGTAGTAACTACAAAATAGATGTCTCTGTGTTCTTTGCTAAATAATTTGTGCTCAATGAATTACTTAAATAACGTATTTATATTTTTATGTCGAACAAAATGATTGTACATATCGCCAACAAAAACCTTTATTTTTAAATAAAAAATAAATCCATTAACCAGTTCGTTACTGTTTTTTTCTGCATTTATCATGTATTGATATCCTGTACCAGCACCAACTCCAGACCACCAAAATATTTTATAATGCCCACCTATCACCGATTCAAGATTGACAACAGGTTTTTGTTCGAATAAAATCCGTTTACTGTTTAACGTGTATGCATAATAGGATGTTCCATACCCAAATTGCAATGGAATATAAAATTCCCATCTTTTCTTTTTATAAATTATCCATTCATAAAAACAGGAGAAATAATACAACTGTAGCGGTCTTTGAAACTGATATTGGATATTATTATCGGTGATAACAATTTTTTTGGTAATACGATTATACAAATAATTAAAGCCAAGCCCCATGCGGTATTTATCAAAAATAGTAACCCCTAACTTGAATGCTGGTATCCAATACAAATTGTTTTTGGAATAACAATAACGGTTATCGAATCTGAAATTTAAACCTTCAAATACTTTAGTAGAATCTCTGGCATACAAGGTTGTGACTAACAAAAATGCACCAACTATAAAAACCGATTTTTTAATCATTCAAACGAACCTTTGGGTAATTTAATACGAACGCCGTTGTATTTATATTCCTTGTCGTTTCTGTATGCAACCGTTAAATATAATAATCCTTCTTCGTCAAAGTAATACCATTTTCTTTCCTTTCTACCAGTAACGTAATAGCCTTCTGTTTTTAATTTTCCATTAGGATAATACCAGAAAAATTTTCTATCGGGTAATCCCTGCACGTAATTACCTTTGTAAAATAATTTCCCATTAGCGTAATATGCTTTCCAAGTACTATCGCGTTGTCCTTCGACATAATTCCCTTCTTCCATTACATCACCTGCCTGATAAATCCAATATCCTGTACGTTCTCCGTCCAGATACTGCCCTTTTAAAATTACCTGTCCTGAATCATTATACTCTATAAATGAGCCTTCTTCTTTTCCCATTTCATAATATTCTTCGCGCCATACCTTACCATTTGAATAATACCACACCCATTTGGAGTCTATTTTATCTTTATTGAACTTACCCTTTTGCTCCACTTTACCATCAATATAATAATAGGTCCATTCGCCTGTTTTTTGATTATTTTTGAATTTTCCTTTTGCTTTCAATTCGCCTGTTTCATAATAATATTCCCAATCGCCCTGTTTGCGACCCAAAGTGTCCATCATCCCTTCAGCAATAAAAACGCCTGAATCGTTGTATTCCTTTGCTGTAACAGTATTTCCAGATGGGTCATATTCTTTATGAATACCTATTTTTATTCCCTGTCTGTACGCTCCATAATATTTTCGATGTCCGTTTTCGTAAAACTCTTCTTTCCATTGAATATCGGTTGAATCTGATAAGGAATCTTTCAGCAATACTCCTTTGAAATAATGTTCTTGTTTTATTAAAGAACCTGTTTGGGAGAATTCTTTGTATGTACCACTTATGGTATCGTTTACATAGTATATTTCTTTTTCTATTTTATCATTGGGATAAAATGTTTTCCAGTAACCCTGTTTCATCCCTTTATTATCAGTGCGATTAATATATTCTCTATTGATAACGTAATCGTTGGAATATTCCGTAATACATATCAGTTTCCCGTTCTGGTCAAATTCTTTAGACAAGCCTGATTTTTTCCCATTCTTATATGGAATGGTACGTTTTAATATTCCATTTTCGTAATAATAAGATGTGCCCTGCTTTACATCATCAATATATAATTCTTTGGAAATTAATCCCCCTTTTTTGTTAGGTAACGAATCATAATTCCATTGATACATATAATAGTATCCATTTCGTTTAGAATTACGATAATTAATAATTTCTGATGTGTCGCCCCTTTCAGTATAAAAAACCCAAACACTGTCGAGCATAAAAAATTTACGATTGCCTTCCGATTTAAGTTTTCCATCTTGATAATAGGTTTTCCAATAGCCGTCCGGTTGTCCATTTTTCATCATCCCTTCGCTGGATACTTTTCCATTTTCATAAAAGAATTGTACAAAACCATCGGTAACCTTGGACTTGTTTTGAGCCAAAGAAATAAATGTAAATAAAATCAATATACTCAATATACTCAATAAAAAGAATGGTCTATACATAATTTATAAAGGGTTCAAAATTAAGGAAAATTATTTGGATAAGGTGTACAGATAAAAAAATTCTTTCGTCAAAATGCAATAATATAAGGCAAGTAATGATATTTTCGCTATTTGATATCAAACCGCTAACCCCGTCTCGTCATAATTGACGAGATTTGCGTGTTTTGGTTAATGCCGATTAGCAAATAGACATTCGTAATGCCGATATTGAATTAATATCCATATTTCCCCTTCCAGCATTTGGAAAGATATGATTTTAATTCACGTTCTCGGTGTGTATCGCCTGGTTCAAAAAAAACAGTTCCCTTTATTTTATCGGGTAAAAATTCCTGTTCCACAAAATGATTTTCAAATTCGTGGGCATATTTATAATTTTTCCCGTAACCGATATCTTTCATAAGTTTGGTTGGCGCATTGCGAATGTGTAATGGTATGGATAAATCGCCAGAAGATTCCACTTCTGCCAGTGCTCTTTCTATAGCCATATACGAGGCATTGCTTTTGGGTGATGATGCCAGATAAACCGCTGTTTCTGCCAGTACAATGCGTGCTTCGGGATAGCCAATTTGATGAACGGCATTGAAGGTAGCAGTTGCCAGCAACAAAGCATTAGGATTAGCCAGCCCTATATCTTCGGAAGCAAGTATTACCATGCGTCTTGCAATGAATTTGACATCTTCGCCACCAGCAATCATGCGTGCCAGATAATAAACAGCAGCATTGGGGTCGCTACCGCGTATGGATTTTATAAATGCAGAAATAGTTTCGTAATGCTGTTCGCCACCTTTATCGTACATCGCCATTTTTTCCTGCAGTACCTGCTGCACCGTTTCATTGGTGATTATTAACGTATCGGAAGGTTCATACATATAAAGAAGTTCAAGAATATTGAGCAGTTTGCGGGCGTCGCCCCCGCTAAAATGTAAGAGTGCTTCATACTCTTTGACATCAATTTTTTTCTTTTTCAATTCAACGTCTGTCGCAATGGCTTTATGTATGAGCAATTTGAGATTATCATCGCTTAATGGTTTTAAAATATAAACCTGACAACGTGAAAGCAAGGGAGTAATTACTTCAAACGATGGATTTTCGGTAGTAGCACCTATCAATATAAACAATCCACTTTCTACGGCATGCAATAATGAATCTTGTTGTGCTTTCGAAAAACGATGTATTTCATCCAGAAAAACAAGGGGCGGTTTTTGATGAAAGATGGGATTCTTTTTTATTTGTTCAATAACATCACGTACATCTTTGACAGACGAATGCGTAGCACTTAAATGGAAAAAAGTACGTTGCAATATATGTGAAATCATCAGGGCAAGTGTTGTTTTTCCTACACCCGGTGGTCCCCATAAAATAATGGATGGAATAGATTGATTTTCTATCATCTTACGAAGTACTGCTTTTTCCCCAACTAAATGTTCCTGTCCAATAAAATCATCAAATGTTTTTGGGCGAAGTCGTTCTGCTAATGGTTCCATATAGATTTAAAAATAAAGAGTTATACAAAAAAAGCAAAATTAATACAACTTATTAATGATGATGATTTTCTTCATGTGGTATATGTTGTATTAGTTCATGTATCGGAATTTTGTATCCTAAAAAATCCATCATCCATAAAGAAGTTTGTTCGTTTAAGTTATGAATGGCGGCATATATCTTTGTCTTTTTTTTAATAACGTCGGTATAATCTAATTCATCATATCCTTTTTCGTATAATGTAATTTTAACCGTATCCGGTTTTTCGCAAATAGTTATTATAATTCTGCGCCACCAAATAAAAATCTTTTCCTTTTTTATGAACCAATATTTTTTTCGAACAAAAGGTCTGTATGAAGAAGCATAATATTCAAAGTTACCATCGTTTTCAAGATGCGTAAAACCTATTTCTATTACAGGACGTCGGCTTTCGGCATTTAACGCTGCTATCTTTTCTATTTGTGAAGCGACTATTTTATGAAAAGGTAAAAACAGTTCTGTATTTTGTTTAACGAATTCAGATTGTTGCATATTTTCTTCCTGAATGTTTTTATTTATCTCCTTTTCACGTTCCTGTGCTTCATCAATAAAATGTGGCATATATATTTTTTATTTTTACAAAAATACAAAAGATTTTTTTTCCGATAAAACATAAAAATTTCATATCGTATAAAGTATAAAAAATATAACTTTATCTTTGTCATATATGTAATTCATAAAACTAAGATTTTGTTTTATGAATTATTCGGGTTATTTTTGTAAAAAATTTTTTTATGAAAACGTTAACCTTTAACGAACTGAGAAAAATAAAGGACAGCCTTCCCGAAGGAAGTATAAAATGTATTGCCGATAAATTAGGTATATCGGAAGAAACCGTTAGAAATTATTTTGGAGGCACACACTATACCCACGATTCAGTAACCGGTATTCATACCGAAAAAGGGTTGGATGGCGGTATTGTGCGTATTGACGATTCAACCATTCTTGAATTAGCCATGCAAATTATTGCAGAATCATCTATCGAAAAAAATGAGAAATAAAAATGCCATTGCTCAAATAGCCAATCAACTTTCTACTTCCGATGTAGCGTCGTCGTTATTATATCATCATCCACTTCAACATCCGCTGCCAGACAGAAATCAATTATCAGAGTTAGTGCAGTTGCTTCGTCAATGTCTCTTTCCCGGTTTTTTCAGTGAAAACCCGGCACACATATCATGGAAATCAAAGATAGAAAATATATTGGACCAGGTACTTACTATTTTATCGGAACAAATCTATAGAGGCCTGTGCCTTGAATGTACAGAAAAAAACAATTTTTCGTGTGAGCCCTGTTTTCATAAAGCACAACAAATGGCTTCCAACTTTTTAACTACACTGCCTCACATTCAGGAAATGCTTGCTAAAGATGTTATTGCCATTTACAACGGCGACCCTGCTTCCAAAAGTACCAAAGAAGTGATACAATGCTATCCCGGTTTGTTTGCCATTACCAATTATCGCATTGCTCATGAATTATATAAATACAAAATACCTGTCATTCCTCGAATTATTACCGAATTTGCTCATTCCGACACGGGTATCGATATTCATCCCGGTGCAGAAATTGGAGAATATTTTGCCATAGACCACGGTACGGGCATTGTTATTGGTGAAACAACCATTATTGGAAATTCCGTCAAAATTTATCAGGGCGTTACATTAGGAGCAAAAAGTTTTCCGTTAGATAAAAAAGGTAATCCTATTAAAGGCATTCCACGCCATCCTATTGTAGAAGACCATGTCGTTATTTATGCCGAAGCAACTATTTTGGGACGTGTTACTATTGGTCATCATTCTATTATTGGTGCCAACCAATGGATAACTTCCGATGTTAAACCTAAAACTAAAATCAACGCAATACATTAATATTCAACAAATAATATTTCCCCCCCCCTTTTTTTTAAAAAAATTTTTTTTTTATTAAAAAAATATCTATTATCTTTGCAAAATGTTTAACTAAAATTTATGTAATATGAAAAAACTATTTTTAATTTCATTAATTGCGTTAGCAGGAGCATCTTTTTTTACAAGTTGTAATAATGATGATGAAGATACTACTCCTGCACCAAGTATCGCGTTTCAGGGTGGTGTCCATTCATTGGTATTTACAGGAACCAACTCTATTGATGTTAACGTAACTTTTACAGCAGAAGGCAAGATTGAAAGCGTAAAACTTACAGGTCCCAGTTTAACAAGTAGTGGAACAACCCAGTCGGATATTACTGCCAAAATGGGGACTTCCGGTACAGACAACGCCAAAAATCAAACCTCGGCAACGTATTTATTTAAAGTTTCATCTGCCGATTTGTTGTTAGCCTTTGCTAACCACACTACTTTAACTTATACTTTTGAAGTATTAGACCAGAATTCTACTTCTACTTCAGCAAGTTTTACTGTAACGATGCAGGCACAAACAACACCACTTGCTTATGAAAATACTAATGGTATGATATGGAATGCTATTGGTGCAAACTTAGGTGGCTGGAATTTAGGAACAAACGCTGGTGTTAGTGGTTCTTCGGCAGATGCCGATTTGTACAATACAACAACGACATCATCGCCCAATGCATGGGCAAAAGAATGGGCTTCCAAAACAGGTTGCAAATTTGTAAAAGTTACCTCTTTTGATTATACCAATGCTACCCTTGAAGCAACTACTGCTGCTTATGCTGCTGGTACCGAATTAACAACCGTTACTCCTGCTACCGGTGATATTTATATCACTAAAATTAAGGGTGGAACAAATTATGCTGTTATTAAAGTGGGAACTATTACCGAAACCCCAGCACCTGCAGATGGTGGAGATAATTTAGACAATATTGCATTCTCCTATAAAAAGTTGACAGAAACTTCAACAAAATAGTGTGAAGCAATAAAGACTATTAATAAACTGTCTCGTCAACAACTCTTACTCGGAGTATGACGAGACAGTTTTTTTATGTCCAACGATGAAGAAAGTAAGTCTGCCTATAAGATATGACATAACACATACATAACGAGCAGAGGTTATACCAAATCGCTAACACAAGAATGAAATGAATTTTGTCTCGTCAGCAATGACGAGATGCCGACAGACTAACGGGTTTAAAACAAAAGTTCAGCGTATTGTTTTAATGAACTGGTTAGCAAGTCGGTATTAGATAAGAAGTATTTATACAAGTAAAAAAAAATACCTACTTTTGTCATCAATTACAATAAAAATGAAACATAACTTTTTAATCGTTTTTGTGTTGATTGCTTTTGCAGGTATGGGACAAAGTCCATACAAGGTCATCAGTGTCAATGGTGAAATACTTGCCAAAAAAGCCAACGTAAAATTGCAAAGTGGCATCGAAGTAAAAAGCAACGACCAGTTTGCTTTTCTTATTCCCAATTCGCGTGCAGCACTAATAAATCCACAATTGGGGCGTATTATTCTGACCGAAGAAAATGCTGCCAATGCCTTTTCAAAGGCAGCCTTTGCACCGGCTATCAGCACAGTCAAATCACGTGGTTCTCTTACAACATTTATAACGACTAAACCGCAACTCATTGCACTTTTCAGCGACAGTCTGCTTATTATCGACCAGATTGAACTGAAAATAAGCCCAAATCTATTTCCCATGAATGAACATGCTCATTTTTTCATGCGTTATACATATAAAGGCGAAGAAATAAACAAACGATTACCCTTTAAATCCGATACGCTTATTATAAACAGATGCGAACTTTATACCATCGACGGGAAACCAATTCCCAATCCCGATGTGCCGCAAACAAAAATATACTATTACGAGGTATTAGGCGATAATACCAAAGTTACGTTTTTAAGTTCGTTCAATCTTATTTTTATTAGTAGTGATAAATTGAAAAAAGAAGTCAATGTCATTCGAGATGCCATGAAAAACGCTTCCACCGAAAAAATACTTTCCGAAGTATATGATTATATTCAGTCATTTTACGGTATTATCGACAAACAGTATTTGGAAGATTGGTACTGTAAGGCATTTGAAGAACAGAAAAAATGAAAAAACTTTTCTTCATTCCTTTATTTTTCTTGATAACGTTGTATGATTATGCACAGTTTAATCGGCAAACCATTACCAATTTTACTTCAAAAGATTATGGCGTTCAGTATTCCAATTATATTTATTCACTTGCCTGTGATTCTGGTGGATTTATTTATGCAGGTACAGCCTATGGAATATTGCAGTACGATGGCTATACATGGAACTTTATCCCTGTAAAATCAGGAAAATATGTAACATCGCTTGCTGTTTGTCATAATACCGTTTATGTAGGCTGCAACGGCGATTTTGGATATTTAAAAATCGGTAACAACGGCAAATGGAATTACATTTCGCTAGCAAATCAACTTAGCAGCGAAGACCGTTTTTTTACCAATATTTGGAAAATTATACCGGTTAATGATACTGTTTATTTTCAAGCCGAAGAGGCAATATTCGGGTACAATAAACGAACTATTCATGTAATAAAACCGCAAACATCGTTTCATTTAGCATTTGCATTCAATAACGTATTGCTGGCACGTGAACGGCAAAAAGGATTACTGGAATATCGTGGAGGGAAATTTCGCATTATGGAGCAATCGGATATGTTTGCCGATACGGGAGTTTTTGCTGTGTTATCGAGAGAAAATAATTTAACATGGTTTGTTACGCAGGAAGCAGGTATTTTTCAATGGAAAGAGCCATCATTTTTGCAGTTGCTGGATAAAGCACAAATTAAAATGTTTTCGGATGCCTTGCTAATCGGTGCTCTTTGCTTGAACGATGGGAATATAGCACTTTATACATTAAAACAGGGAATATATATTTTATCACCCGACTTATCTGTAATGGCTCATTATTCCGTTGTTCATGGATTGCGGTCAAACGAAATACACGACTTGCTTCAAGACAAGGAAGGCAATATATGGGTTGCTACTCAAAAAGGTATTAGCCGAATACAATACACCTCGCCTGTTTCGTTTTACAGTGAACGTGATGGTTTATCGGGAAATGTTCAAGCGATACAGTGTTTTCATCATCGCTATTATGTTGCCACTACCGAAGGATTGTTTGTGATAAATGACAGCATGGACAATAATTATAAAGAAATGAACGCAATCAAAGGCAGTATCTGGTCATTGGAAAAGGACGAAAATTCACTATGGGCTGGTGGTGATAATGGAATATGGAGAATAGACAGCAAAGATATTATCAGACAAGTAAGCAAAGAGCCATGTTCTGCCTTGCTGTTTTTAAAGGAAAGAAAACAACTTGTATCAACGGGCTCTTACGGATGTTTTATATGGAATACTGTTTCTGAGAAAAAACTAATTTTCATTCCGCAAATAAAAATGGATGCTTATGGTATGGCATATCAAATGAAAAAGAATGGAGCGGTTGAAATATGGATAGGTTCAAAAAGTATGGGTGTTTGTCAACTGATACTTGATAACACCTGTCATGCCAATATGGAATTTTACAAAGGTGCCGAAGATGGACTTCCCAATGAATGGACATTTCCATATAAAATAAATCATGACGTATGGATGGCAACAGCAACAGGCTTTTTTACATTTATTCGGCCTGCAGAAATGCAAAAATTATCAGGCTTCGATTCCACGGTTACGCTTAAAGGGTATTTTGATAGAATAAATTACCCAAAAAATATTCATGGAAAAGCCATTACAGCAATTTATTCCGACAGTGAAAATACGTATGCAGCCTTTGAAAATTATATTTTCTATATAGATAAAGACAGTGTGGCAACCAACCATGGCTTTAAAACCATAGAAATAGGACGATTTAACACTATTCAACAAATAAATAAGCACTTGTGGATTGGTGGTGACGATGGTCTGGCTATAGTAGCGTTATCTAAATTAAGTAAGTTGAATACAGCAAAACCATCGTTTCGAATACGTGAAATAAGTGTTTCTGCTGATTCTGTGCTTTGGTATGGCGACATTCCCTTTGTTCAAAAAAATATTACACTAACGTATCAATATAATCAATTAACGATTAAATTAATGTCGTTGTATATTGATAATACGTATCAACTCCAATATTCATGGAAACTGGAAGGCAGCAAACAGAGTGATTATACATCATGGTCCGAAAATCCTGTTATCAGTTTTAATGCATTAAAAGAAGGTCAATATGTATTGTATATAAAAGCAAGAAACATGCTCGATGTAGAAAGCAATGAAATAGCATTATCAATAAAAATTCTGCCGCCGTGGTATCGTTCATGGTGGGCTTATGTGTTATATGTAATATCAGGATTGGCATTCATTTATCTTTGTATCTATCTTAATTCAAGAAGGCTCATCGAAAAAAATAAGAAACTTGAAGAAGTTGTTAGAATAAGAACTCAAGAAGTTGTTTTGCAAAAAGAAGAAATTCGAATTCAAAAGGACCACATTGAAGCCATTCACAAAGATATAACCGATAGCATCAATTATGCCGAACGCATCCAACGCAGTTTTTTGGCAACAACCGAGTGGTTGAATACCTATTTAAAAGAGTATTTTATATTTTATCAGCCCAAAGATGTAGTTAGTGGCGACTTTTATTGGGCAGGACTATTAAAGAACGGTCGTTTCGCCTTGATGGTAGCCGACAGCACTGGTCATGGTGTGCCGGGTGCATTTATGAGCATTCTGAATATTACATCCATAGAAAAAGCCGTAGAAATGGGCAGTTGCGAGCCTTCTGAAATGCTGAACGAAACACGTCGTGCCATTATAGAACGCTTGAAAAAGGACGGCAGCCCCGAAGGCGGTAAAGACGGCATGGATGCCAGTTTGCTGTGCTTTGATTTTGACCGTTTAACCTTTACTTATGCGGCAGCCAACAATCCGGTGTGGGTAGTACGGGAGAACACATTGATAGAATTATTGCCCGACAAGATGCCCGTAGGTAAACACGACAAGGATAATGTATCTTTTACACAGCACGAATTTATTTGTCAAAAGGGAGATGTTATCTACTTAATGAGTGATGGTTTTGAAGACCAGTTTGGTGGTCCCAACAACAAGAAATTTAAAAGCAAGCAACTGAAAGAGTTGTTGACATCCATAGCATTGCTCCCCATAGCAGAGCAAAAGCAAAAAATTGCCGATGCCTTTGCATCATGGAAAGGCAATTTAGAACAAGTGGACGATGTAACACTGCTCGGAATAAAAACATAAGAATTCAAATAGCAAATTTATGATTTAATACCGACTTGCCAACAAGTTCATTAAAACACGCAAACAAAATTTATTTCATTCTTTTGTTAGCGATTTGGTATGATATCATAAAGGATGAAGTTAAAGCATGGCAATCGGCAAGAAATAATAAAAAGCGAAAAATAAATTGGCAGTTCACAACAAAGGATGCACGTGTAAAATTAAAAAAACATATCCGTCAATTCATGCTTAACTTAACATTAGTTTAGCATAAGTAGTCGTTTATTTCCTATTATTCTTTATATTTATACAATACTACTATTTCTTGATTATCAAATCCACGATATAATTTATTTAATTTTTCTATCCATAAGGGTATGCTTTGCTTTACCATAATGAAGTTGCATTTTCGCAATATATTAACAGATTCATTATTTTCTAAATCAGATTTTCTTAATACCAAATAATTATCTTCATTCGGTATTAATAATGAATCATTTAATTCGAATAAATTATGAATTTGCTTTTCTGCCATATTTTTTTCCATATAAAATTTTTCTGGAAGGCTTTGCCACGGATTATACGGATTAGCCCATGTACAGTATATTAAACAAAAAGGTTTATTTTTACTGTTTTCATGAATGTATTTGGTAATTTCCATCCTTCCCAGACCCGCTGATTTTTGTGCCATAGCAGTTAATCCAATCATATTCACGGGTATAAAAAGCAAAGCCAAAAAAAATTGCAATGATTTTACTATTGTTTTATTATTAATAATCAGCAATAATTGGTTATATGCCATAATTAATACAATGGGAAAAAGATAAACCATCGGAAACAGAAATCGTTCTTCCTTATGAGGTATGAAAGAATGAAAAATAAAAAACGGGATTATGCACCAAATAAAAATATTTTTTGGTTTGAAAATTATAAGAATGATAAAAGAAATAACTAACGGTATGCCAATAAAATAAGATGGATAACTTAATAATTTAACTATATAAAAATACCACGGTGCTGTGCCAAAATCATTTGATACCCCTTTTATAATGTTTATATAAAAATAATTCCATAATGTAAGTACCGGTTCACCATAAAAAAATAAATCAACAACAAATCCAAAAACCATGACCAATGCCACAGTTGAACATACTTTTAATAAATAGTTCCATTTTTCTTTTTTTATAAAAATAGCCCAGCAAAAAAAAGATGCAATGGCAAAAATCAGTTGATAGCGAAATAATAAACTAAAACCAAAGGCTAATCCAATCAGATAAGGTTTTGAAGAAGTATGCCTTTTATTAACAAATATACCAAGTCCTAACAAGAACATCAAACCAGACCAAGTCTCTGACGAAAATCGTACACTAATAACGGGTATAAACCATAGAAAAAAGGATAATAGCCAATAAATTATTTTAGTTTTGTTATCTACAAATTGATTCTGTGTTTGACGAACAAAATAATAAATAATAAAAAGTGCCAAGCATGCTGTTAAAAGTCTTAATAGGAAAGATTGTAGATAAGGGTCGTATATCTGTATGTTATTCAATGCTTTAATAATTATAAAGCAAATGGTTGGCTGTATAGACGAACGTATTTGTGCTTTAAATTCCCATGCCAAATCGTTGGCTGAATGTGTTCCTAACTTATAACCCGCAAACTCTATTATTTGATAATGTTCATCGGCATGATAAAATCCATGACTGTTATATGCTGTTACAAAATAAACAACAACCGTTATAAAAAGGAATAATACATGAAATATTTTTTTATTTTTTACGGTGTCGTTCATTCGGTTTTCTTAATTTGTCACAGAAAGCATTTTTAACACAAAGGTAACGTATAAAATTAAAATGGTTTGTACTATTTTACAAAATTAAAACAACAAGTTAATACCAAACCGTTCATAAAAGAATGAAATGAATTTTGTTAGTCGTCCCTTAAAAGTGCCTATCCTAATTAAATATGAATTATATAATGTCGTTTTTATATGAAAACTTTAAAAAAATTGGTGGAATGAAAAAATAGTTATATCTTTGTACGCGTATATTTATATACGGCATTACAAAATGAACTATTTAAGACACATATTATTGCTCACATGAACAGCATTTTATCAAAACAACACAACTGTGGATAATGAAGATATAAACGTAATGGTAAGTTTACAGATGTTATAGGTAATTGCCCAAAAAAATAGTGTAAAAAATATTTAGAATTAAAAAAAATGAGTAATTTTGTATTACCATTTAATAATATGTATGATTAAAGAAAAATACATAAATCCATTTACAGATTACGGTTTTAAAAGG
>CAYSIN010000025.1:17168-30219 GCA_964431135.1 uncultured Bacteroidales bacterium | reverse complement strand
GTGACCTCGGAGGGACTCGAACCCTCAACCCTCAGAACCGGAATCTGATATTCTATCCAATTGAACTACGAGGCCAGCGTGCAAATATACAAAATAAATACGAACCATATAAAGGCAATCCTATCAGTATTTGTAATGGGTTATTTCTTTTTTTTATTTTGAATACTTATTTTCGTAAAAAATTTTTTATGAACCAATATCCCATTTATGTTGGCGGAATCTTTGTCGAAACCAATAAAAAAATTGAAATTGTAAATTCCTATACCAGAGAACATCTGGCGACCACATTTCTTGCATCCAAAGACGAATTGGACAACGCCATCATAGCAGCCATAAACGCTAAGGAAGAAATGAAATTATTGCCTTCATATAAGCGTTATGATATTTTAATGAAAATTGCTCAAGCATTAACCATCGACAAGCAACGCCTTGCCGAAGTATTGGCATTAGAAGCATGCAAGCCGATTCGTTATGCTCTTGCAGAAGTAGATAGAGCCATTCAAACATTTATTATTGCTGCCGAAGAATCTAAACGGTTGCCTTCTGAATATATTTCGATAGACTGGACACCTGCAGGAAAAGATAAGGAAGGCATTGTTCGTTACTTTCCAATAGGGCTAATTGCTGGCATTGCACCGTTTAACTTTCCAATGAATTTGGCAGTACATAAAATTGCTCCAGCCATTGCTTCAGGAAATTGTATTATTATGAAACCCTCACGTTCAACGCCCTTGTCCACACTCGAACTCGCAAAAATTATTGATAAGACAGAATTACCCAAAGGAGCCTTTTCGGTACTACCTATGGACAGGCAGGCAGGACAGCAACTTGTAACAGACGAACGCATCAATATGCTCTCTTTTACCGGCTCAGCCGATGTAGGTTGGAAAATGAAATCGGAAGCAGGAAAAAAGAAAGTTGTTCTTGAATTGGGTGGAAACGCTGGAGTAATTGTTGCCCCTACTGCCGATATGGAATTAGCCATCCAAAAATGTATTTCCGGTGCTTTTTCCTATTCAGGGCAAGTTTGTATTCATACACAACGAATTTATGTACACGACTCAATTTTTGTACCCTTTATGGAAAAATTTTGCAACGCAACATCAAGACTCAAAATAGGTGATGTACTGAATAGCGAAACCGATATTTCTGCCATGATTGATGAAGAAAATGCCATGCGTGTTGAAACATGGATTGATGAAGCCGTACATCAGGGTGCGCGTATTGTTTGTGGAGGAAAACGTCATGACGCAGTAGTAGAACCAACAGTATTAACACATACACAAAACACCATGAAGGTATGCAGTAAGGAAATATTTGGACCTATAGTTTGCATAGAACCGTACCATAATTATACAGAGGCTGTAAATACAATAAATGACAGTGATTTTGGATTACAAGCAGGTGTATTTACCGATTCTCTGAAAGAAATGAATTATGCCTTTGATAATATAGATACAGGAGGTGTGTTGATAAACGAAGTGCCTACCTTTCGGGTGGACCACACTCCTTATGGAGGAATAAAAAATAGCGGTTTTGGCAGAGAAGGCGTAAAATACGCCGTTCGAGATATGATAGAATCTAAAATACTTGTTAAGCCAATAAGATAATAATTATTTGTACCCTGCCACAGCATATCCAACCCAATGATGCGGTGTGGCAATAGCCGTATTTCCCATATCCAAATCATATACTTTTAAGGGAGGACGGGAAATGCTGTTGGAATAGTCAGAAAGGAACAACGTCAATGGTTTTGCTGCCAATCGTTGCTGCATATAATACGCCGTAAGCATGCCAAAAGGAACGGAATACCTTCCACACCACGTCCATTGATATGAATGCCAGTCTTTGGAGTCAACTGTATAATTGAAAAATTTTCTGGCATTGGCTGTATCTATTGTTTGCAAGCATTGATTTATGATTTCATGCTCGTGTGCCACGGCTTTGGCATTACCAGCATTATCGCAGCCATAAGGGGCATAATTACTGCCACCCCAATCTTCATCTCCATAATGTACGGCATCGGTCGAAACAAGTAACATTATATCGCTACCCCACTGCAATTTGTTTTCTTTCATTATTTTTACTAAGGCATTGGCAAGGTCAATGGAATATTTGCCCATTGTACTATACGACATGAAAGGTACCAGAATGGGAACTATTTCAACATTACGATTATAATACTGCAAAAAAGGGACAAAGGCTTCTACTGAATGTTCTTCACATTGAAGACTATCGTGAACCAAGTAATCTGCCTTCGGCAAATTTTTTATGATTTGTTCACGCAAAGGCGATATTTTAATATTTTTATAAGGTGCATGCCATTCAGGATACGAATCAAAAACAAGTTTATTTTCAATAGCAAACTTTTTGGCTTTGTGGGCAACTCCCAAAACGATTATTGTCTTCGCTTTTATATGCGGATAAAGTTCATTGTATAAATAACCTGCGTACAAATAATCATCGTGCGGACAAATAGCAAATCTTGCTATATCATTCTTTTGTATGTGTTGTGATTCACAAACACGATTGTAATAGTTACCATAGCATATAGACAATCGTTTTATAAGGCTGTCCATTTGCCATGCTTTGGATGCAAATCCTACCGTATCTTTCTGTGGACGTACTCTTTGATGCTGTGCTTCAATACTTATAGCCATTATAACTATAAATAAACATAAAAAAAGTGCTTTCTTCATAATATATAAATTTATTGCTGTAAAAAATTTATTTTAATTCCTGATGCTACAAACAGGGCAGCCGTTTCGCTACGCAATGTACTATTTCCTAACGACAACGGGGCATACTGATAGGACAAAGCAAGTTCGATTTCTTCTTGTGTAAAATCGCCTTCGGGTCCTATAAGTACAACAAACCGATTTTCCGTAGATGTATCCAACCATTGCTTTAGAGTAGAACGATGACCCATACATACACATATTCCTTTATTTACAAATGTATTATTTTTAATAAAATCGGCAAAACTTGTAACAGGGTTGATGACAGGAAGATATGCCTGCCTACTTTGCTTCAACGCAGCAATGCTTATTTTCGACAGTCGTTCCATGTTGATTTTTTTATTTTCCGTTCGTTGACAAATGACAGGCGTTATTTGTTGAACGCCCATCTCAACGGCTTTTTCTATAAACCACTCCAAGCGGTCAGCATGCTGTAAGGGAGAAAGAACAATATGCAATTCATACATTGGTTTTGGAAGTTGATACCGTTGAGAAACCTTAATAATGGTTCCTTTTGAATTAATTTCTACGATGATGGCTTCAGCCATGGTTCCATTTCCATTAGTCAATAATAGGTTGTCATTCATTCGCATTCGTAATGATTTAACGGCATGCCTTGATTCTTCTTCGGGTAAATTTATTAAATCTGATGTCAGGTCAGGGATATAAAAGCAATTTATATTGGGTTGTATTGAAAAATTATTCATATCGAATACTATACATCCTTAATAGAAAAACCAAGTTTTGTAAGGTTGTCGGGCGAAAGAAGTGTTTTAATTTTTTCTTCATCCAATAATCCAAGTTTTTGATTGGCTGAAAATATATCGGTATTATTTTCTTTCATAAACAAAGCAAGTTCAGTGGCTTTGTGATAACCAATGTATGGAATTAATGCCGTAGTAATGCTTGGACTATGCAACACATTATGTTCTGCCATCTCCGCATCAACCGTTATTTCATTCAAACAATGTTGATGAAAGGATTTATGGGCTGCAATCAACAATGATAAACTGTCTAAAAGTGCATGACCAATGGAAGGAATGTAAGCATTCAGTTCAAGACATCCCTGCCCACACAGATTACTTATGAGCACATCGTTGCTGTAAACCTGATGTACTGCACTAATAACAAATTCATTAATCACGGGATTTACTTTACCCGGCATAATGGAACTACCTGCCTGTACTGCTGGAATATTCATTAATTTATGACCTGCATCGGCAGCAAGCATGCGAATATCGCTGGCAATTTTTTCAAGATTAACGGCATGGGCTTTTACAGTTGCATGAACCTCAACAAGCGAATCCATATTTTGAGTAGTATCCGTAAGATTTTCGCCACGAGCAATGGGAAGTTGTGTAATATGTTGCAGTTCGTTTACTACTTCCATAATAAAAAAACGAGGTATGGAAAGCCCTGTTCCAATGGCACCGCCGCCAAGATTAACCACTTTTATACGTTCTTGACATTTGGAAACACGCCACCAGTCGCGTGAAAGGGCATCGTTATACGACGAAAATAATTTACCAAAAGTAGTGGGCACGGCTTCCTGCATTTGCGTATAACCCATACGTAGTACATGCTGATATTTTTTTTCAAGTGATTCAATAGAACTGCGTGTAAGATTTATGTTTTCTTCGAGTTGTTCCAGCAACTTCATACATGCAATTTTCAAAGCAGTAGTAACCGTATCGTTGGTAGATTGAAAAATATTAGCATGTTCAATAGGGTCAATAATATGATAGTCGCCAGTTTTATATCCCAAATGAATAAGTGCCACGTTGGCAATAATTTCATTAATGTTCATATTGATGCTAGTCCCTGCGCCTCCCTGTATAGCAGGAACTATAAACTGCTCGTAATATTTTCCCCGACTCACTTCATCTGCTGCAAATTGTAACGCATGGATAATAGAAGTATCCATAAAAGTAAATTTGAGTGTACTGTTTTCTTTGAGTGCTGTTTCTCTGAAATGTTCATACGTATTATAGCATGCACGTTTAACATTTCCCATGGCTTGATACCACTCTTTTGAAAAGCGTGACGTATTATTAAAGTTTTGAAATGCCCGCCACGAATGAATGCCATATAAGGCATCGTCAGGAATTTCCATAGTACCCATAAAATCTTTTTCCCTTCGCATAAGTAAAATTTTTATTTGGCAGGATTGGCATATTTAATCACATTGTCTCGTGTAATGGAATCGTTGCTCAGAATAATCAGCCTTTCAACAATATTATGCAATTCACGGATATTTCCTCTATAATTTAGTTTTTGCAATTCCGATATGGCTTCTTTTGAAATTTTCTTTGGAGGAGTACCATATTCATTGCAAATTTTTTCGATAAAATAATTGACCAATGCAGGAATGTCTTCTTTGCGGTCATTGAGCGATGGTACATGAATAATGATAACACTTAGCCGGTGATATAAATCTTCTCTGAAATTCTGTTTTTCTATTTCAGCCTGAAGATTTTTATTGGTAGCCGCTATAATACGAACCTGTACGGGAATATCCTTTTCGCCACCAACTCGGGTTATTTTATTTTCCTGCAATGCACGCAGAACCTTTGATTGAGCCGATAAACTCATATCGCCAATTTCGTCCAGAAAAAGCGTACCACCATTTGCCTGCTCAAACTTTCCAATGCGTTGCTTTACTGCTGATGTAAAAGAACCCTTCTCATGTCCAAACAATTCGCTTTCGATTAATTCTGTAGGTATGGCAGCACAATTAACTTCTACAAAAGGTTGATTTGCCCGATGGCTCTTTTCGTGAATAAGGTGTGCAACCAGTTCTTTGCCTGTTCCATTTTCACCTGTAATAAGTACACGAGCATCGGTAGGAGCAATGCGGTCTATGATTTCTCTAACTTTATTAATAGCATCTGAATTGCCCACCATTTCATATTTGGAGTATATTTTTTTCTTTAAATTTTTAGTTTCCTTAATGAGATTACTTTTGTCCAATGCATTCCGCAATGTAATGAGGATTCGGTTAAGGTCAAGTGGTTTTTGAAGAAAATCAAAGGCACCTTTTTTTATACATTCTACGGCTGTTTCTATATCACCATGTCCAGAAATCATTATCACCGGAATGGACGAATAATCGTTCATCACTTGTTGAAGTACTTCCATTCCATCCATTTGAGGCATTTTTATATCACATAAAATTAAATCTATATGTTTTTGTTGCAGAATGTCCAATGCCTGATGCCCGTTTTCAGCCACTTCTACGGAATATTCTTCGTGTTCAAGAATATCTTTCAACGTGTTTCGGATACTTCGTTCATCATCAATTACAAGAATTACTGCCATAAACGTTAAAGTGTTTGTACAAATGTACGATATATTTTTTAAATGTCCGAATTCAAATCTTTAATTATATCTGATATTTGAAAATCTGATAAAAAAAATGTTTATAGTTATCGGTTAAAAATTATATCTACATTACACGAAGCAAAGATTATCTGTTACGTCACCATTTCGTATCTAATTGATAAAAATCTAATAAACGCTAATAAAATTTGTTAAATTATTTGGAGTATTCATTATTTTAAACGTACATCTATAATATTGTTTTTAATATACCAGCATTCCGAATCGCATTCTGTTTTAGAATACTTTTTAAAAAAAACACCATCAATAGCATATATTGTTTTATCCCCTGATTTATATTTGACCTTGGCATAATAACGCATATTAAGTGGTAACGATATACTTATTTTTTCTTCGCTTACTTGGTTAAAATATACTAGATGACTGGTATCATCATATTCGCCTTCATAAACCCACAATGGCACTTTTATATTTTCATTGTTTAAGGTCAGTTTAAGGGTCATATCGGAATAGAAAGGTTCAACGGTATTACAGGAATAACTAATATTATCGCAATCAACCGAATTTGTTTTGACGCAAGCAACAAAAACAAAAAGCACACCTATAAATATAACACTATGTCTCATCATTAAAAAAGCGGGCTTAAACGAGCCCGCTTATTATAATTGATAGATTATTTTTTTGATTTTGCAGTCGCTTTATGCGGGAACTTTACAGCAGCCTGAGCAGCGGCAAGACGTGCAATTGGAACACGGAACGGTGAGCAACTAACATAACTCAATCCGAGAGTATGACAAAATTCAATAGAGTTGGGTTCGCCACCGTGTTCACCACAAATACCCAATTTAATATCCTTACGTGTTTTGCGTCCTTGTTCGCAAGCAATACGCATCAATTCACCCACGCTATCGCGGTCTATTTGCTGGAAGGGGTCCACAGGCAATAATTTCTTTTCGAGATATTCAGGTAGAAAACTGCCTATATCATCACGTGAGAATCCATACGTCATTTGTGTCAAGTCGTTCGTTCCAAAAGAGAAGAACTGTGCATATTCAGCAATTTTGTCGGCTGTAAGTGCAGCACGTGGAATTTCAATCATGGTGCCTGTAAGATGAGGAATTTCTTTAAGTTTAAACTTGGCACACACTTCATCATACACTTTTTGAATAAGTTCATACTGATGTTTTATTTCAGTAACGATGCAGGTTACGGGTATCATGATTTCGGGGAACGGTTTCTTTTTCTCCTTAATCAATTCGGCAGATGCTTCAAAAATAGCACGTACTTGCATTTCTGTAATTTCGGGATAGGTAATTCCTAAACGAACACCACGATGTCCCATCATGGGATTATTTTCGTGCAGTGCTTCGGCACGTTTATTAAATTCATTGGCAGATATTTTTAAACTTTTAGCAAGTTTTGCTCTTTCCTCAGGATTGATGGGTACAAATTCATGTAACGGCGGGTCAAGAGTACGAAAAGTAACCGGCAAACCGTCCATTGCTTTTAATGTTCCTTTAATATCCTGTTTTACATAGGGAAACAGTTCAGTCAATGCAGCACGACGTTCTTTTTCTGTGTTGGAGACTATCATTTTACGAAGCAGGAACAATGGTTTATCGCTTCCCTTACCATAAAACATGTGTTCGGTACGGAAAAGTCCGATACCTTCGGCACCAAATGTACGTGCTTTAGCAGCATCATCAGGATTATCGGCATTGGTTCTGATTTTTAGTGTTCTAATACTGTCGCAAAGTTTCATGAATTTTACAAAATCCTTATTTTCTTCGCCTGCCTTAATCATAGGTAATGTACCTTTATATACAATACCTTTTGAGCCGTTAAGCGTAATCCAGTCGCCTTCTTTAAGAACCGAACCATCATTGCCTACGAACCGTTTTTTAAGAATGTCTATTTTAATATTGCCAGCACCAACAATGCAGCATTTACCCCATCCACGGGCTACCAACGCAGCATGGCTTGTCATACCGCCTCGTCCAGTAAGGATTGCTTGTGCAGCACGCATACCGTCAATATCTTCGGGACTTGTTTCTTCACGTACCAAAATAACTTTTTTGCCTTTTTTTGCCCATTCTACCGCATCACTGGAAGAAAAAACAATCTGACCCGAAGCCCCACCGGGACCAGCCGGTAATCCATTTCCTATTTTCTTTGCTGTTTTTTCGGCATGGGGGTCAATAATAGGATGAAGCAATTCATCTAATTGAGATGGACTGACGCGTAATACGGCTTCTTCCTTTTTAATAATTTTTTCGTCAAGCATATCGAGCGCCATCTTTACGGCAGCAGGTCCATTGCGTTTGCCAACACGACATTGTAACATAAACAGTCTGCCTTCTTGAATGGTAAATTCAATATCCAGCATATCTTTGTAATGCTTTTCAAGTTTTTGCTGAACACTGTGCAGTTGCTTATAAACTTGTGGCATGGCTTTTTCGAGTGAAGGAAGTTTTTTATTGTGTTCTGTTTTTCCTTGTTCGTTAATAGGATTGGGTGTACGAATGCCAGCAACTACATCTTCGCCTTGTGCATTGGGTAACCACTCACCGTAAAAAATATTTTCACCGGTAGCAGGGTTACGTGTAAAGGCAACACCAGTAGCCGATGTTTCGCCCATATTGCCAAATACCATTGATTGAACGGTTACAGCAGTACCCCACCAGTCAGGAATACCTTCTATACGGCGATAGGAAACAGCACGTTTACCATTCCAACTTTGAAATACCGCAGCAATAGCACCCCATAATTGGTCTTTAACATCTTCGGGGAACGGTTTTCCGAGTACTTCCTTTACTTTCTTTTTATAAATGACGATAAGTTCTTTTAAGTCGTCGGCACTGAGTTCCGTTTCATGTTTCAGACCTTTTTTATGCATCATTTTTTCCATTTCATTTTCCAGTTGTTGACGCACGGCTTTACCTTCGGCAGGTTCAATACCAGCAGCTTTTTCCATTACCACATCGGCATACATTTGGATTAATCGGCGTTGTGAATCATATACAAAACGTGGATTTTTTGTCTTTTTAATAAGACCTTCACGTGTTGTATCGTTTAGACCAACGTTAAGTACCGTGTCCATCATGCCGGGCATAGAAGCACGCGCACCTGAACGAACAGAAACAAGCAAAGGGTTGTTTTTGTCACCAAATTTCATACCCATCATTTTTTCTACTCGTGTAAGTGCTGTTTCCACTTGCTTATTTAATTCGGGTGGATACTTCTTTTTGTTTTCATAATAAGAAGTACAAACTTCGGTGGTGATGGTAAATCCTGCGGGAACAGGAAGACCAATCAGGTCCATTTCGGCAAGATTGGCACCCTTGCCACCTAAAAGTTCTTTCATGTCGGCTCTGCCTTCGGCTTCACCGTTTCCAAAGAAATAAACATATTTCTTTTCTTTTTTACTGTTTTTTGATACTGCCATTGGTTTACAAATTATTAGTTAAACAATCTTTTTGCGAAAATAGGTATAATTTTTATTAGATGATTCCAATTTGTTCAACAATTTTATAATTTTTTTTTCAACAAATATATTTTATTTATCAACTGCGAGGGTGAAATTCCTGTATTAATTGTTTTAAATAAATTTTATCGAGGTGTGTATATATTTCAGTAGTAATAATCGATTCGTGTCCGAGCATTTGCTGAACAGCACGTAAATCGGCTCCGCCTTCTACCAGATGTGTAGCAAACGAATGCCTAAATGTATGTGGACTGATATTTTTTTCAAGTCCGATTTGAGTTGCTACTCTTTTTATGATAGTAAAAATCATGACACGAGTAAGTTTTTTACCGTTTCTGTTAAGAAAAACATAATTCTCAAATTCTTTTTGAATTTTTTGCACATTACGTGTATGCTCAAAATAAAAGGTTATTTCTTTCATCGCCTTTTCTGATATGGGTACCAGTCGTTCCTTGTTACCTTTTCCAATAACACGAATAAATCCCTCGTCGAAAAAAAGTTGGGTTAATCGTAATTCTATCAATTCCGATACACGCAAACCGCAACTGTATAGCGTTTCAAGGATGGCTCTGTTGCGATGACCGTCGGATTTGCTCACATCAATGGCATTAATTAATGCATCAATTTCTTCCACTGTCAAAACAACGGGAAGTTTTTTATCAAGTCGTGGTGATGAAATAAGCAGTGTGGGATTATTTTTGACAATATCGCTGTATTCAAGATATAAATAAAAAGCCTTTATGCCCGAAATAATTCGTGCTTGTGAACGGGGATGTATATCCAAATCGTGAAGGTAAGACAAGAAATATTCTATATCGTTCATTTGTACTTCTTCCGGTAATAGCGGTTTTGGTAATGATTGACAAAATCGGCTTAAATGATTTACATCGTGTTCATAAGCCTCTATGGAATTTTGTGACAGCGATTTTTCAATGGTTAAATACTGAACAAAATTTTTTATTGCCTGTTCCCAATTCATTTTGTAATTTTAGGTGCTAAAATAATTATTATTTATGAATATAACTATTATTAATGGACCTAACATGAATCTTTTAGGCACACGTGAACCTGATATATATGGAAGCAAATCGCTAACAGAAATAAATGAAGAAGTAAAGCAACTATTTCCTGAAATTAATTTCACATTTTATCAGAGCAACGTTGAAGGAGAATTGATAAATTTTATTCACGAATCTGCAAACAAAACGGATGTGCTTATTATTAATGCGGGTGGTTATTCACATACGTCGGTGGCCATTGCCGATGCTATTTCTGCTTTAAAAAAACCTGCCATAGATGTTCATTTATCCAATATATTTGCTCGTGAGGAATACCGTCATCATTCCATTGTAGGGAGCAAATGTGCAGGAAGTATTATTGGTTTTGGATGGTATTCCTATGTTTTAGCCGTTCAAGCCGCTCAAAGATTAATCTGATACTAATACCGACTTGCTAACAAGTTCATTAAAATAATTCGCTTCACTTTTGTTTTAACGATGTTAGTCTGTCAGTATTAACCAAAGTAATCTAAATCATTTTTTTGTTAGCGGTTTGGTATTAACAGGTTTTTCCTGATGTTGTCGCAGTTATAAATTTTAATGATTGAACAAACGTAGGAAGCGTCTATTGTTTAACGGCTTAACCAGTTTTTTACTTCGTCCAGCGTTGGGTTTTGCAATCCGAGTTTATATTTTTTATTCCATCCACAGAGTTCTTGATGTAATTTATTTGGATTGGCTTGCTTCATAAGTTCTACGTTTACATATCCTGCTTTTTGAATAATGGGTATCCAATTGGAAGGAACGCCCAGTTCCAAATATTTTTCTGGTTTATCGGGTTGAATATGCTTTTCGGGACGCATTTGTGGGAAAAAGATAACTTCCTGAATGGAATTTTGGTTGGTCATGAGCATGGTTAATCGGTCAATGCCAATACCCAAGCCAGCAGTAGGTGGCATACCATATTCCAACGCCTTTAAAAAATCTTCGTCGAGCATCATGGCTTCGTCATCGCCGCGTTTGGCAAGCAACAGTTGTTCTTCAAAACGCTGACGCTGGTCTATCGGGTCGTTTAATTCGGTATAGGCATTGCATATCTCTTTGCCGTTGCAAATTGCTTCAAAGCGTTCTACTAATCCTGGTTGTGAACGGTGTTTTTTTGCCAATGGCGACATTTCGATAGGATAATCCATGATAAAAGTGGGTTGAATAAGTTTTGGTTCGCAAAAAGTACCAAAAATGGCATCAATAATTTTACCCTTTCCCATGGTTTCATTTATTTCGACATGAAGATTTTGAGCCGTTTGACGCAATTCATCTTCGTTCATTTTGCTAATGTCCACTTCTGCATATTGTTTTATGGCGTTGTACATAGATAGACGTTTCCATGGACGTTTAAAATCTATTTCCTGTTCGCCTACCATAACTTTGGTACTTCCATGCAACGCTATGGCTATGCGTTCTACCATTTCTTCTACCAGTTCCATCATCCAGAAATAATCTTTATAGGCAACATACAATTCCATTTGCGTAAATTCCGGATTATGAAAACGGTCCATTCCCTCGTTGCGAAAATCTTTTGAAAATTCATAAACACCATTATATCCTCCTACAATCAGTCGTTTTAAGTACAGTTCGTTAGCAATACGCAAATACAAAGTTATATCCAGTGCATTATGATGTGTTTTAAACGGACGCGCTGCAGCGCCACCGTATATGGGTTGTAGAATGGGCGTTTCAACTTCAATATATTCATGCTCGTTCAAAAAATTTCGCATAACGTTAACCAGTTGAGTACGCATTTTAAATATTTCACGTACCTGAGGATTTATAATTAAATCGAGGCTGCGATTGCGATATCGTTGTTCGGGGTCGGTAAAAGCATCGTAAATTTTGCCATTTTTTTCCTTAACGATGGGTAATGGACGAATACACTTGCTTAGCATGACCAGTGTTTTTACATGAATGGAAATCTCACCCATGCGTGTAGTAAACACATAGCCCGAAACACCAATAATATCGCCAATATCCATTATTTTTTTGAATACAGTATTGTATAAAGTTTTGTCGTCGCCGGGACACAGTTCGTCACGATTAAGGTATAACTGAATGCGTCCGTGTTCGTCTTGCAGTTCAGCAAAAGAAGCACTTCCCATAATTCGCTTTGACATGAGTCGCCCTGCTATGTGTATGTCCTGAAAATTCTTTTTCTGGTCGTCGTAATTTTTCAGTATTTCGGTTGTTTTAGCATTTATACTGAATGTTTCGTATGGATAGACAGTTATTCCAAGTTGACGTGCTTCTTCAATTGCTTGTCGGCGTATAATTTCCTGTTCACTTAATTCAGACATATTCGTGTTTTTTATTTTTTAGCAAAGTTGATTTATTTTTTTTAGATATGCAATCTAATACCAACCTTACATTCAAAGAGGTTATAATAATTTGCTAATGTGATAATTAGATAATTAAATTATGTATTTGAAATTTGATAT
>CAYSIN010000025.1:0-17068 GCA_964431135.1 uncultured Bacteroidales bacterium | reverse complement strand
AAAATAATTAACCACAGAGTACACAGAGAAACACTGAGAAAAACAATGTTATCCATTTGTATCTTTGTAAAAATCTTATACCAACTTGTATTCAAAGAGGTTATAATAATTTGCTAATGTGATAATTAGATAATTAAATTATAATACGTATATAAGGTAATTCAATAAAGAAAGTTGTTCCCTCCATTTCTTTGGACTTAAAATGAACAGAACCTCCCATGGCTTCGGTCATATTTTTTACCAGCGTCAATCCAATACCCATGCCCGATGACTTCGTAGTAAAACTGGGTTTAAAAATATTATCGGCAATATTGTTGCTAATACCAATTCCATTATCGATTACCGAAACAATAACATTGAATGATGATATGGAAATTTGTACTTTTATTTTTCCAGTTTGTTCGGGTGGTATAGATTGAATAGCATTGGTAAGCAGATTGGTGAATATACGTTTTATATAATCTCTGTCGCCATTAATATAAATAGCCCTATAATTACCGGTATCCAATTCAATGCTGGCTTGCTGTGATGAAAAAAACAATACTAAGGGTTTAAGAATCTCTATTATTTCAATCTCTTCTATTTGTGGAAGCGGCATGTTGGCAAAATTAGAAAACGCCGATGAAATAGATGACAGACTTTCTATTTGTTCCAGCAAAGTTAGCATGGTTTTATCAAACTGTTCGTCTGGAATTTTTCCTTTTTCCTGTTTATATCGTATTAAATACTGAATATTAAGTTTCATGGGTGTTAGCGGATTTTTTATTTCATGAGCAATTTGTCGGGCTATATCTCGCCATGCCGATTCGCGTTCTGTTTTAAGTAATTTATCTGTGCTGTCGGCTAATTCTTCAAGCACACGATTATATTCTTTTACCAAACCGGATATTTCATCATTTTGTTTATAAATAATTGGATTAATTTTCTTTTGTGTTCGTATTCTTTTCAGATAATGCTGTATTCGGGTTAATGGTTTCAATATACCGTTTGCCAATAAAATGATAATTCCAAACGAAAGAATGATAAACAATATATAAATATTGGACAGACGAAAGAGTACCGTAGAAAGTTCGGCATTAAGTTTTTCTTCTTCGGTGAAATAAGGCAATTGCACTATTGCTTTTAGATGCCCGTTGCTATAAAGTGCCGAATAGGAAGACATAAAAGTCAGTGCTCCTATTTTGTCTTTATAAATGGTCGATTCAATATGATTTTGACGGATGACATGATACGCATCTGCATTCATGACAGTACCCGTTATTCCCTTATCAAAAAGAACTGGTCTGGATGTTGCCAGTAATATACCCTCTGGATTGAAAATATTGATATCGGCATAAAAAATATTTGACAACTGCATCAATTGGCGTGTGAGGACTTCCGTGCTTTGATTTGTTATTTTTTCCCATGAGCCTATTTGCTCATACAAACTGTTTACCACCGTTTGCATTTTTTCAGTAATAACTTTTTCATTTTTCTTTCGGTATTGACTGTTAAAAAATATAAACGTGTAAACGCCAATAATAATATATGAAGATAATAGAACACCGATAAAAGAACTGATATACTTAAAACGGAATCCGTATAAAATGCGTTTTTTCCCAGCAAAGAGATAAAATAAAAGGTATGATGCAGCAAAAATAAGTGTAAAAAGATTGAAAAGATAAAGTATAACCCAAACATATTGATACCATTTTGTTTTAACATTGCTTACCACAATGTAAGATTTTTCGGCTGGTGAATAAATTAAATGCAAATAATCATTATCGCTATGCCATAATTGGGAACCGGTAGATACTTTTTTAAATTTATATAGATAAGAATACGGACATGTCCCATTTTTTTGAATTAAACGATTGGATTTGTATTTTGCGTAATTATCCCATTGACTTGATAATGTTTTACTGGTATTTTCGTCTAACAGTAAATCGGGATAGCCGGGTATTTGCGATAGCAGTTTTCTATTCAGTTCGAGATAAATATGTTTTTCGCCTGTATTTGAAAGCAAAGAATAGGGAAAAGAAAAAACGCCTAAATAACTGATTTCGCCGTAATCGTTGTCAATGGAATAAAAGTGTTGACAATTAAAACGACTTCCCTTATTCAATATTAATTTTGAAAAATAATTAAAACAACTGCACGATTCGTTATTGGGCATTATTTTTAATTGGTCAACATCGCTACAAATAGTAACTTGCAAATCGTACCGTTCCCAAAATCCATAAAAATAATTTCCTTTGAGGTATTGATAAATTTCATAACGATTGTTGTATGCTTTTTGCATCATGCCCTGCAAAACTCTGTCCTGCACAAGTTTTTTCTCAATATCGCTCATAAGTAATTGAGCCACTATATCGTGTTCATTGGATAATGACACAGCCACCACCTGCATCAGGTTTTTGGTTTTCTTTTCATTTAAGTGGAAAGTATATAATACTATTACCGTTGAAAAAAGAAAAATACTACCCAATATAAACCACAATCGTATTTTTTTTATAACGGGAACAATAAAAAATAAAGCAATAAAAAATAAAAGGAACAGTATATGACTGTAATGAAAAGGTATTTGCATGTATAAGAAAAAGAGGAAAAATATAAATACAGCGGATATTAATATTTTTTCTAAAAGTGGTAAATTGATTTTTTGTTCTATTCTGATAATAAACCATAACAAGCGAACAACCGCCCATGCCAACATGCTTGTAATAAGGATTGCCAGCAACGAAGGTGTAAAAAATGAATTTAACTTGTACAGTTCAAAAGAAATATTGGATTGAAAAACAAAACTGTCCCACAAATAAAACCATAAATAAATAAACCCTAAACAAAGAATACAACATCCATAGAAAAAATATTTTGTGCGAAAAATAAGTTTATATCCAACAGTAATAACCCATTCCAATATTAAAAGCAATAACCAGCAAGTAAAAAAAGTATCCCCCAGCGAAGGGAACAAATTGGAAGAAGCATAAATCTCTGCATTAAATACAGGCAATTGATATACCACTGCTGGAATATGAAATACTTGCATGACTATTCGAAGTACGATGAGTGCTGTGAGCATCATAGTCATTGCACGATGGTATGATTTTTTTCGCAGAAGAACGCAGAATAGTTGAACAGAAATAAACAACAAGACTAAAACAAACAGAAACACACAGGATTTCCACCACGAAGGAATAGGTGTAACCGGAATGACCGAACATAAAAATTCACCGTCATCGTCAAGCATATAGTAAGACAATGTTTGTGGCAACAGCGAAAAATTGTATTGATAATTAACGTCAAAACCACGATAATAAAAGTTTTTTAAATATTTGTTTTCAAAGGAATATTCTTTTTTTATCGGAATAAATGTAAAAATTTTATATTCATTCAATATAGTTGACAACGTATAAAACCATGTACTGTTAATAAAAAAAATAGAATTTCCTTTTAAAGAAGATGAGGTAAAGTTATTAGAAATAAAATCGGCGTTGGTCCAATAAATGAGCGAATCGTCTTGTAAAATGGCTAAATGAATTTGTTGTTGTACGTATGGAGCAAATTCCTTATCGGTACTATAAGAATGAAATGCTGATTTCCCATTTTTTTCAAGCATTCGCTGAACATATAACATCCATTCATTAGCCATTTTCTTTTTTTGATAAAGGACATTTTGAAAGTGTTCCACATTTTTTTGATGATTGATTCGGGCATGTTGAGGAATAGATAAAAGAAAAATTTCTATAACGAAAAGTGAAATAATCAAATATTTCAATACTTCTGGCAGCGAAGTGTGTTTATTTTTCATGTAACGAAAGTACAAAATTATTCATTATGATAAGGCAATCCTTTAATAATCGTAAAGGCTCGGTATAATTGTTCCACAAATACAAGACGTGCTAATTGATGGTTAAATGTCATGGGTGAAAGCGAAAGAGTTGGATATTTTTGTTTAAACGATGCATCAAACCCATAAGCACCCCCTACTATAAAAATCAATTGTTTTTTCCCGCTGCTTAGCCATTGTTCCAAATGCTCGGCAAACGCCATAGACGAATATGTTTTTCCTTTTTCATCCAATAAAAATACTAAATCGTTCGGAGTAATTTTTGAAGTAAAAAGGATTGATTCATCATGCAGTTGCTGAGCAGGCGATAACCTTCCATGATTCTTGGAAGGCACTATGGTTTTCACTTCAAACGGACAAAAAAAGGAAATACGTTTTTCATATTCCTGAATACCTTGCTGAATATAGGATATATCTGTTTTCCCAAAAACGAATAACGAGATTTTCATAGTTACTTTTTTTCATGGTTCATATTACGTTTTAATGTTCTCCATCCTGCCCGTTTAATTACCGAATCAAAAAAATTATTTTTGAAAGAGGAAGAGCCAAGATTCTCCCATTTTTCATTGCTCCAATAAACATAAGGCTGTGGCTTAAACCAGTGATTATTTTCTTTCTGTGTTTCTTTATTAAAAGGACACGCATGTTGACAAATATCGCATCCAAAAATATAGGGAGATGGATTGTGAAAAGGCATTTCTATTTCTCTGTTTTCCGTAGTTACATAAGCAATGCAACGTGATGCATTAAGTGTATATGGCTTAACTATAGCCTTAGTAGGACAGGCATCTATACATTTGGTACAATTTTCGGGGCATTGACCATCGAGCGGAGTATCTTTTTCCAATAAAATATTCAATGCAATGCCACCAATAAAAACAAACGAGCCTAATTGTGGATGCACAAGCAACGTGTGTTTCCCTATCCAGCCCAAGCCAGCATCTACCGCCAAACTTTTTTCAAAAACAGGCGCACTGTCACAAAAAATGTATCCCGAAACATTTTCCTGCTTTGATTGAATAAAAAGTAACAGTTCGTTCAGTTTATTTTTAATTACGGTATGATAGTCTTTGCCATAAGCATACGCCGATATTTTATATGAGGATGCATTTGATTCAATTGCTGGATAATAGGAACATAATGTTAATATAATAGAAGCAGCATCAGGAAAAAGTAATCTTATGTCTGAACGCTTTTCTGCATTTTCAAACAAATAGTTCATGGTACCCTGAAAATGATGTGATAAATAATTTTGCAGTGCAATAAAATCTTTTTCTTTTTTTTGTGGAGTAGTAATACCGATGGCATTAAACCCCAACGACAATGCTTTGTCTTTTATAATTTGAGTTAATGCAACATGGGACATACTATTTTAATAGTCGCCATTCGTTTTTTGTGATGAATAGCCACGCATAACACCGCGTGTAGAATTTCTAACAAACAATAATATTTCATCTCTCTCTTTCGATGCTGTCAATTCTTTTTCGATATAATCTAATGCCTGAGAGATATTAAGTTTTCTTAAATATAGATAGCGATACACTTCTTGAATTTGCTCAATTTGTTCATTCGTAAAATTGTGACGACGCAACCCGATAGAATTAACACCAACATAACTCAATGGCTCACGAGCGGCTTTTACATAAGGAGGAACATCTTTACGTACCAGACTGCCACCCGAAATATAGCAGTGTGCACCTATTTTTACAAACTGATTAACCGCAACCAATCCACCTAAATTGGCATATTCACAAACTTCTACATGTCCGGCAAGGGTAGTATTATTGGCAAGAATAGAATTGTTGCCGACTATGCAATCGTGTGCTATATGAACATACGCCATAATTAAACAATTATTTCCAACAACCGTTTTATAACTGGCTTTAGTACCACGATTTATGGTAACAAATTCACGAATAATCGCGTTATCGCCAATAATAGCAACCGTGTTTTCGCCATTAAATTTTAAGTCTTGAGGAATGGCAGAAATTATGGCACCCGGAAAAATTTTGCAATTTTTCCCAATACGGGCGCCTTCCATAATAACTACATTTGAACCAATCCATGTTCCTTCACCAATTTCTACATTTTTTTCAATAGTTACAAAAGGGTCAATAATTACGTTTTCAGCAATTCTTGCTTCCGGGTGAATGTAGGCTAATGACTGTTTCATAAATATATCTATTATTCTTTTTTAGCAATTTGAGCGGTTAATAATCCTTCCATCACTATATTTTCTCCAACAAATGCAAAACCATGCATCGTGGCAATACCTCTACGTAATGGATTTACCAGTTCAAGTTTAAAAATTATGGTGTCACCGGGCATCACTTTTTTCTTAAATCGAACTTGTTCAATTTTCAGGAAATAGGTAGAGTAATTTTCTGGGTCAGGCACCGAATTTAATACCAATACACCACCTACCTGAGTCATGGCTTCTACAATTAATACACCCGGCATAACTGCTTCGTTGGGAAAATGTCCTACAAAGAATGCTTCGTTGTATGTTACATTTTTTAAACCAATGATGCTGTTTTCATCAATTTTCAAAATTTTGTCCACTAACAAAAAAGGATAGCGGTGTGGAAGAAGTTTTTGTATTTGTACAATATCCAATACTGGTTTTGCGTAAATATCTATTAGCGGCATAGAGGGTTTTGATTTTTCCTTGCGAATAAGTTGAGAAAGATGTTTAGCAAATTCAACATTTGCTTTATGTCCGGGCTTTTTAGCAATAATTTTTCCTTTAATAACGAGGCTTGCTAAAGTTATATCCCCTAATAAATCCAGTAATTTATGTCGTGCAAACTCATTGGTAAAAATCAGTTTGGTATTATTCAGCAATCCCAATTCAGGTTCATAATCCAAATGAGGTTTACCAAGTAAATCGGCAAGTTTATTAACCTCTTGCTTACTTAATTTTTTATCTACAATAACAATGGCATTACTTAAATCACCCCCTTTTGCCAATCCGTTTTGTGCCAAATATTCCAATTCATTTAAAAACACAAAGGTACGGCATGGTGCAATTTCAGTTGGATATTGTGATAATGAAGACAATGCGGCATATTGATTTTTAAGAATATCGGAAGGATAATCAATTAATACCGTAACATTGAATTCTTCGTCAGGTAAAAGAATATATTCGCTTTCTGTTTCAGGAACAAATAAGGAAGTCGGTTGTTTAACTTCAAAAAAGTATTTGGCTTCATCCTGTTCGAAAATGCCTACATTGAGTATTCCATTTACAAATTCCTGAGCACTGCCATCTAGAATGGGAACTTCTTCACCAGAAATCTCAATTAACAGGTTATCTATCTCTAATCCAAAAATAGCACTTAGCAAATGTTCAACCGTATGCACAGTAACACCGTTTTCTGTTAGCGATGTGCCACGAGAAGTATGACTAACATTATCTACGGTAGTATGAATAATTGGATTTCCAATTACATCGGTACGTTGAAAAATTATGCCATGATTGATAGGAGCAGGTTTTAAAGTAACAACACAAATAGCACCAGTATGAAGTCCGCTTCCCGAAAAAGAAACAGACATCTTTATTGTACGTTGCATTTTTCCAATCATTCTGCAAATATTTTCTAAAAAATTGACCACAAATGTACATGATTTTTTTTATTTTACATAGCGATAAAAATATGATTATTCTCATATAAAAGTAGAAAAAATAAAAATTTTGTCAAAATCCAATAAAAATTCGATAATTGAAAATATAAAAGGCTCGTCTCGTCAGTAATGATGAGATGAGAAAAATATGTTCTCACGTTTTTTTAAATCTTATATTTAATATTTTAATTTTGAATTTTTATTTTGCATTACTCGCTTTCATTGTCTTCGTTTTGCCCGTTAATACTCAACGACGCAAGTATATTAAGAAAATAATCTTTCAGTAATTTTTGTGTAGCAGATGAAGATAACAAATCCTTATCTTTCTGTAAAAACCTGAAACGCAATACATGTTTATCATGGCTGATTTCCTTTTTGGGAATAGTACTTACTTTCAGAGGTGCCATTTCACCTTTTGAAATACCATACAGCATGGTAACGTTAACACTTCCTTGAATGCTGTCTATTTTTACATTGTTCCAGCATACTTTTCCATTGTCCTGTTTGCTTTCACCCCACTGTTCATTCAGATATTCCATCACAGCAAAAATAGAATCTCTAACTTCAAGATACGATTCAACATTATTTTCTGGAGTAATATTTCGAATAATATAAACATCCAGCGATTGGTCTTCTTCCTGCGACATAGCATTAAAAGATGAAGCCCATATAAGCAAGAGCATGAATACTGTATTAATTAATTTTTCCATAGCGATTCATGTATTCATCAAAAAGCAATCCATACACGTTACTATCATAAAACGTACCATTTATCAAAAAATTTTGACGCAGGGTGGCTTCATACATAAAACCAAACCTGTCAAAAAAATGAAGGCTTCGTTTATTGCAAGGATGAATTTGTGCTTCAACACGGTGTAACCCTTCAGCAGCAAAGGCATAAAACAGCAATTCTTTCATGGCTTCGGTCATATATCCCATGCTCCAGTATCTTTTATCTAAAAAACATCCTATATAGGCATACAGATGGTTAGTATCTACTGTCAGCGAAATATCGCCAATATAGCGATGGCTGTCTTTTAGCAATAATGCCCAAATATAGAAATCGGGACGGGTAGCATATCGAAAAAGCAATTCTCTGGCTTCGTTTTCTGTATGTATGGTTGAAAATCCACTGTACTGAATTATTTCTTCGTCGCTATATAAATACAATACAGAAGCAACAAACTGCTCCATGTTCTCTTTGGTTATTCGGCAAAGCACAAGCCTTGGTGTTATATATTCATTCTGAAACATATCCATTAAATTTTTGATTTTTTTCTTTTTGCAGTTGTTCGAGTTCTCTGTTCAATTTCTCCCATAAATCAAAATGCTTTTCATATTCTTTTTTCATGCGTTCATAATTCAAGTACCATTGATAATCGGAAATGACCTTCATATCTATACGTTTCAGGGCATCGTCGCACTCAGAAATCTTATGTTCGAGCAATTGCATTTCCCGTTCAGATTTATCAATTTGAACTTCTATCTTACGAATTTTTCTTTCCATTTCCTTTTTTTCTGCATAAGAAATATGGGAGGGCGTTTTAATTTCTGTTTCTTCTCTTTTGATGTTACGATTATAAAGCCATTGCAGATTTTCTGCTTTTTTCTTTTTCAGAAATTCCCATATATCGCCGTCGTACTGTTTTATTTTTGTTTGATGAACCTCATAAATCTTATCTACCAGCCCATCTAAAAAATCACGGTCATGCGATACAAGCAACACCGTACCATCATATTTTTTTATAGCATTTTTAAGAATTTCTTTGGATGATATGTCAAGATGATTGGTTGGCTCGTCAAGCAGCAAAAAATTTACTGGTTCGAGCAGCAGTTTTGCCAATAAAAGCCGTGCACGCTCTCCGCCCGACAGCATACTGACACGTTTATAAACATCATCGCCACTAAAAAGAAAATAGCCAAGCATGTTTCTTATTTTAGGTCGCATATCCATAGGTGCAACATCTTCCAGCGTTTCGAGCAATGACTTGTTCATATCAAGCACTTCATCCTGATTTTGGGCATAATAACCTATTTTTACCTGATAGCCGAGTTTATGTTGACCGGTGGCATCCAACGCATGCATAATGATTTTTATTAATGTTGTTTTGCCTTCACCGTTGCGACCCACCAATGCTATTTTTTCGCCACGTTCAATGGAAAAATCTATATCTTTCAACACCACATGTTCGCCATACGCTTTGGATAATCCTTTGGCGTCAAACACTACGGTTCCGCTGTGCAATGCCGGTGGAAAAACAATGTTGATGTTTTTTGTATCCATTTCGTCTATTTCGATACGTTCCATTTTTTCCAACTGCTTTATGCGTGATTGCACCTGATTTGATTTAGTGGCTTTGTATCTAAAACGTTCTATAAACCTTTCTTTCTGTTCAATTTCCTTTTGCTGGTTTATATATGCATTTTTTTGCAATGCTATTTGCGTTTTACGAAATTCAACAAACTGCGAATAGGGCATATCATAATCATAAATTCTGCCTTTAACGATTTCAATGGTTCGGTGAGTAATATGATTCAAAAAGGCACTGTCGTGAGAAACAATCATTACGGCACCATCATAATTTTTTAAATAATCTTCAAGCCATTGAATAGATTCGATATCGAGATGGTTGGTAGGTTCATCGAGCAAAAGCAATGGTAACTTTTGAAGTAAAATTTTTGCCAGTTCAATTCTCATACGCCAACCGCCACTAAATTCTTTTGTGGGGCGATAAAAATCCGTTCTTAAAAAACCAAGACCTAAAATAACCTGTTCCATCTGTTCGTCCACAAACGAAGCCCCAAGATAATCTAGCCGTGCATTGATAAATTGAATTTCGTCTAGCAATTTGCCAATTTGTGATTCATTGTTGTCCGTTTTTTCAAGTTGTTTATGCAACACATTCAGCCGTTGCTGGAGTGTGGTAATTTCGGCAAACGCAATTTTAACTTCTTCCCACACGGTTGTCGTATCACTGGCTGGCAAGTATTGTGGTAAATAACCAATGGTCAGGTCTTTGGGTTTTGAAATTTCACCTTCGTGTGGAGTTAGGTTTCCAACCAACAATTGAAACAGCGTAGTTTTACCGGCACCGTTACGTCCAATCAAACCAATTTTGTCTCTTTCACGAATAAGAAACGAGATACCGTTAAAAATATCCTGAACGCCATATCCAAACGTGATTTTATGAAGCGAAACCATTATTCAAAAAAAGTATAAATAGTGTTTAATACATTTTTTATTCCGTTGATATCACTTCCACCGGCTGTTGCAAAGTGGGGTTGTCCACCACCACCACCTTTTATTTCTTTTGCTAATTCTTTTATGATACTGGAAGCATTGTATTTTTTTTCATTAACCAAATCGTCTGACAATCCAATGGCTATATATGGCTTGTTGGCTATAACTGTTGCCAGAACAACAATCATATATTGCTGATGATTTTTTAACTGAAATATCAAATCACGCATGGCATCGGTTGTTGGAAGTTTGACTTCTTCGGCAATAAAATGGTAACCTTTTTTTTCAATCATTTTTTCCAACAGCCCTGATGTTAACGTTTCCACTTTTTCGTGAAGCAAATCTTCGTATTTCTTCTGAAAATCTTTAACTTGTTCAAAGGTCTGCTCAATAGCATTGACAATATTCTTTGGGTTATGATACATTGTTTTAATAACCTTTAATTCCGATGAATCATGATTCAAAATATTCCATGCTTGACTTTGAGTAACAGCCTCGATGCGGCGAATGCCTGCCGCAATCGCCGATTCTGAAACAATTTTAAACAGTCCTATAAAAGATGTATTTTTTACATGCGTACCACCACACAACTCAACGGAATTGCCAAATATAATCATACGTACTTCATTTCCATATTTTTCTCCAAACAACGCCATGGCACCTGCTTTTTTAGCTTCATCTATGGGTATATTGCGATGTTCATCTAAAGGAATGGCATTCCAAATCATGTCGTTCACAATTTTTTCAACACGTTGAATTTCTTCATCGGTCAATTTTTGTGTATGCGAAAAGTCAAAACGCAGATAATCGGGATTCACTAGTGAACCGCGTTGTTCGACATGTGAACCCAATACATTTCGCAAAGCGTATTGTAACAAATGCGTGGCAGAATGATTGCGTTCAGTCAGGACACGTTTTTCTGAATTGACCATTGCCGTATAGGTTGAAAATAAATCTTTGGGTAATTGTGTCGCTATATGAATAATCAATTGGTTTTCCTTAATAGTGTTTATTATTTGAATGGTTTCGCTGGTATTTTTCAAAACGCCCGAATCACCCACCTGTCCACCACTTTCGGCGTAAAAAGGAGTATTGGTCAATACTAAATGATAATACGTTTTCCCTTTTTGTTCTACTTTTCTATATTTTATAAGTTGCGTTTCAACGGTAAGTACATCATACCCTACAAAGCGTGTTTCTTCGCTGTGCATAAGTTCAACCCAATCCGATGCTTCAACTTTAGCATCCTTTCGTGAACGCTCTTTTTGTTCTTTCAGGCATTCGTTAAATCGTTGAATATTTACTTCCAATTTATTTTCGTGTGCCATAATTTGTGTGAGGTCAAGCGGAAAACCATACGTATCGTACAATTCAAACGCAAATTCACCGGAAATAGTTTTGGAATGCATAAGCGATGATTTTTCTTTTTTTATATAATTTTCAAACCGCTTAATACCCATGGCAAGTGTTCGTAAAAAGGAAGTTTCTTCCTCAAAAATAACTTTTTCTATCAGGGTTTGATGTGTTTTAAGTTCATGAAAATAGTCTTCCATTTTCTCAATCAGAACAGGTACAAGTTTATAAATAAAAGGTTCGTCAAAATGCAAATAAGTGTATCCATAGCGAATAGCACGCCTCAATATTCGTCGGATGACGTATCCTGCACCGGTATTGGACGGAAGTTGTCCATCGGCTATAGCAAATGATACAGCACGGAGATGGTCTGCAACCACACGCATGGCAACATCGGACCATTCGTTGGCTCCATAAACAATAGTGGACATACGGGCAATGGCTTGAATAATGGGTTGAAAAATATCGGTATCGTAATTTGATTTTTTCCCTTGTACCACCATGCAAAGTCTTTCAAAGCCCATACCCGTATCGACATGCTTGTTTGACAGAGTTTCAAGACTACCATCGGCTTTACGGTTAAATTGAATAAACACCAAATTCCATATTTCAATAACCAATGGATGACTTTTGTTGATTAATGATTCGCCAGCCACTGTCTTCATTTCATCATCATTGCGTAAATCGATATGAATTTCGGAGCAAGGACCACATGGACCCGTATCTCCCATTTCCCAAAAATTATCCTTACGTGAACCCCACAATATGTGCGTTTCGTCTATCCATTCCTTCCAAAATTGATATGATTCGGTATCCGGTTTTATACCATCGTTTTCTGCACCTTCAAAAACGGTAACGTACAATTTTTCCTTTTTTATCTTCAATACGGTGGTTAAGAATTCCCAAGCCCAGGCAATGGCTTCCTTTTTAAAATAATCACCAAACGACCAGTTACCAAGCATTTCGAACATAGTATGATGATAGGTATCGTGCCCAACTTCTTCCAAATCATTATGTTTCCCCGATACACGAAGGCATTTTTGTGAGTTGGCTACACGCAAATAGTTGGCGGGTTTGTTTCCCAAAAAAATATCTTTAAATTGATTCATGCCAGCATTGGTGAACATTAATGTAGGGTCATTTTTAATAATAATAGGTGATGATGGTATAAAAATATGTCCTTTTTGCTGAAAAAATTCGATAAATGCTTTCCGTATTTCAGACGATTCCATAGTAATTTTTTTTTATGCAAACCTACACAAAATAAGTGAATGAAAATGAGAAAATGTGAAAATGTGAAAATATGAAAATGAGAAAATATGAAAATGAGAAAATATGAAAGGCTTGTCTTGTCTGTGATGACAAGAATTGAGAATAATATACTCTCACATTTTTTTAAATCTTACATTTGATATTTTAATTTTGAATTTTTGATTTAAGTTCAATAAAAGAGTATCGAGTTTTGAAATAATATTACTGACTATAACAATAAAAACAAATCATTGCTGTGATTATTTGTTAATCCATTTTTCTATTTCCCTGAGGAATGTAATTCTTTCAATAGGCTTTGTTAAAAAGGCTTTCATACCACAATCCTTCATTTTTTTAGCATCCTCCTCATGATTATAGGCTGTAACTCCTATTATCGGGATGTTGGCATTTAGACGAATAATTTCCATACAGGTTTGATATCCGTCCAACTCAGGCATTTTAATATCCATAAGAATTAAATCTACATCGTTATTTTGCTTTATATAGTTCAACGCTTCCAAGCCATTGGTAATATGAATAAGTTGAAATGGATAAGGCAATAAATATTCTTTAATAAGGTCTGCATTGGTATCAGTGTCTTCTACCAATAATATCTTTTTAGTTTTAGAAAACTGGAAAAATTTTTCATGATGAAAATTTATTATTTCTTCATGAATGGGCAAGTATGGAATATAAAAACTAAAAGTACTGCCATTGCCAACGGAAGATTTAACCTCAATATTGCCACCTAGCAGTTTTATGTATGATTTAGACAGCGAAAGCCCCAAACCCATACCGCTGTGGATATTCTTTTTTAACGGATTTTTTTCCTGTACAAAACGCTCAAAAATATAAGGCAGAAATTCTTTAGAAATGCCCACTCCCGTATCTTCAACTGAAAATTCAAGATTAGTACCTTTCTGCATATAAGCAATATGAACATGTCCTGTTTCCGTAAACTTAATGGCATTGGTCAATAAATTGATGAGTATTTGCTGAAGTTTTGTTTCATCGGTCAAAATAACCGTTTTGTCGTCAGGTAATTTATGCGTACACGAAACTTCTATTTTTTTATTGGCTATTAACGGTTTGACCGTTTGCAAGCATTGTTCTACCAATAAATTCAGATTAATTTTTTTGTAATAAATTTTTTCTTCACCGGCTTCAATGGTAGCCACATTAATAATGTTAGTAATAATATTGAGCAGTTGATTTCCGCTGGCAATAATAATACCAAGATACTGACTAATTTTTTCTTCTGGCAAGTTTTTCTTTTTCAACAGTTCAGAAAATCCTAAAATAGCATTGAGTGGAGTACGTATTTCGTGCGAAATATTATTCAAAAAAGAGGTTTTGAGACGGTCACTCGATTCGGCTTTTTCTTTTGCTACAACAAGTTCTTCATTCAGTTTTTGAATTTTTTGATTATTTTCTTTTAATTCTTCATTCAACGATAAATACTCTTCATTTTGCATTTTCAAATATTTTTCGCTTTCTTCCAACTGTGAAACCAATTCTTGAAGTTTATTTTGCGATTCCACCAAGTCGGTAATATCTATGGCTGTTCCTATGGATGCTACTTCTCCCTTATAGTTTGATAAATAGCCGGCACTGAACTTTATCCATCGGCTTTCATTATTTTTCCGTAGAATTTTAAAATCGTAGTTGATCGGTTCATTAATTCCTTTTAATCTGCTAAGCCCACGGCTCTTTACCATTTCTTTAAAATCGGGATGAACAACATCCCAAAAATTCATTTGTAATAATTCATCCAACGAAAATCCTGTAAGTACCTCGGATGCAGGATTAGCAAATATAAATTTCTCTTTGTTATAAATAAAAATGGATGCAGTGGTAGAGTTAGTCAATGCTCTGAATTTTTCTTCATTTTCTTCTAATGCCTGCATTATTTTTTTTCTGTCATCAATATTAATAATGAAACCTTCGAGGTACTGCAACTGATTATTATTATCGAATATGCCACAGCCATGTTCCCACACCCAGCGACGTTCGCCCGAAGCCGTAATAATTTCATATTCGGATTCAAAATCCTCTTTGTTCTTAAGTATTTCCTGCCATTTGTTCCAAATATCATCACGATACTCGGGAGCAATAATATCATTATAAGCAATAATTTTATTGTCTATAAAATCATCGGGTTTGTACCCGGTAATATCAAAACACCCATCGCTAATATAATGCATGGTCCAATTTCTATCGTTGTCGCAATTATAAACAAAGCCCGGTAAATGGTCAATTACCAATTTTAAACGCATAGTAGTTTCTTGCAACTGGTGTTGAATAATGTCAAACTCCGTTACGTCTTTCATTAAATGAATAAATTCGGTAGCATTGCCTTTTTTATTAAACAAAGGATACACCGATACAATAAATGACCTGTTTTTAATTTCAAGTACCATTTCTTCACGTTGCAGCGATTTTTTAGCACGTAAAAGTGGACAATTTTCAATATGCGTATTAGTATGATGTACAATTTCATAGCATTTTTTTTCTTTGATATCTTTGGGTGCAACATTTAAAAAATCGAGCATGGGTTTATTATAACGGATAAGTTTTCCTTCTCCATCAAAAAAAGCAATAGGTTCTGATATGGCATTGAGTATATTTTCAACCTGTTTTAGAAATATAGTATCGTATTTTCTTTTTTTGTATAGATAAAATACAATACTGCATATTAAAACGCCTGCCACAAAGGAAAAAAGCAAATATAAATAGGTCATAATTTATTTTTTTTGGTTATTCAAAGATATATCTATAATTTCAAAAAAAAAAATAGAAACTTTTTTATATGAAATATTTATTCAAAAAAATATTGTTGTTCAAGTACTTCTTTAATTTGGTCTATAGTAACATCGTAATAAAGTTTTCCTTCGCTGGCATAACTAATAGCACCATTTTCTTCAGACACAACAATAATAATAGAATCGGTATATTCAGACATACCTAGTGCAGCACGATGTCGGGTTCCGAAATGAGGTGGCAAGTCAACCTTATCGCTGATAGGCAAAATGCAACGTGCCGAAACAATTTTATTTTCATGAATGATAATAGCACCATCGTGCAATGGGCTTTCTTTACTAAATATACCTTCAATAAGACGACTTGAAATAGTAGCATTTAACTGGTCACCTATATGAGAATAATTGTCTAAACTCATTTTATTGGCTATTACTATTAGGGCTCCCGTTTTCTTGGCAGACAGGTCTTTCAAAGCAACCAATATGGAAGGTATATTGAGTATCGGTTTAGATTTTTTTTGTCTTTTAAAACGATTGAAAACTTTTGACCGCAGATTAATGGAAAAATATTTGGAACCGATGATAAGTAAAAAACGTCGTATTTCCTGCTGAAACACTACTACCAATGCAATCATACCTACACCCATAATCTGACCAAGCAACGAAGACAGTAATTGCATTTTAAAAGCACGCACTGCCATCCAAAGAACATAAATAAACGCTATACCAATAAAAATATTAATAGCAAGTGAACCTTTTATCATCATATAAATTTTATATAGAATGTACGCAAACAGCAGTATATCCAATATATCAAAAAAACCTATATGTATGAATGAGGTGTCCATAAATTTTGCACTAAATTACAAAAAAACTCTAAATAGTCATCCCTTAATAACTCATTTTAATCTTTCTTGTACTTTTCTTTTTTTCCGCAAAAAAGAACCCTGCATGATTTTTAATACCAAACCGCTAACAAAAGAATGAAATGAATTTTGTTAGTTGGCTTTG